>JAIEEQ010000021.1 GCA_029067355.1 Anaeroplasmataceae bacterium
GTATTAAAACATTTTATGGTATAATATAGTTTAGGTGGTGATAAAAATGGAAATAAAAATTGCAATTAAGGAATTAGCACATTTTATTTGCCAGTCTGGTGATCTTACATCAGATACTTTTTCATCACGGGCTTTAGAAGATGGCACAAAATTACATAAAATAATTCAAGCAAAATATAATGAGAAAAGTAAGAGCGAAGTCTATATAAAAAAAGAATTAACCTATCATAATAAGAATCTTTTACTGCATGGCTTCATAGATGGAGTTTTAAATATTGATGATGAAATCATCATAGAAGAAATTAAATCGACACGATTGGAATTAGAAGAAATTGAACCTAAGCCAGAACATTTAGCTCAGCTTAAAATTTATGCTTATTTATATGCCTTAGAAAATGAAATGAATCCAATCCATATTAGATTAACCTACATATCTACAATTGATTTTACAACGCGTTCTTTGAATTATATACTTGATTTAGAAGAGCTAGAAAAATTTACCTTTGGTATTCTAGAACAATATATGGAATGGGTAGAGATGCAGGAAGGCGCTTTAAAAGAAAAGGAAATCACTTTAAAAACGGTTAAATTTCCATTTGCTCAAATGCGTCCTGGGCAACGGGATATGATGAAAGCTTGTTACCAAACAATGAAAAATAAGGATATTTTATATGCAATAGCTCCAACAGGGATTGGGAAAACAATGGCTACTATGTTTTCTACGCTAAAAGCTTTGGATACAAAAGATAAGATTTTTTATTGTACTGCAAAGGGAAGTGGGAAAAATGCTCCCTTATCATCAATAAAGCTTTTGGAAGGTCAAGGTTTGAAAATTAAAACAATAAATCTTACGGCCAAGAATAAAATTTGTAATGCTAAGTTTAAAAATTGTAAACCAGATGAATGTCCTTATGCGATAGGGTACTTTGATCGAATCCGAAAAGCAATTGAGTATATTTTTGAAAATTGGAATACTTATGATGAACAAACGATTTCCAAAGTGGCAAATCGGTTTAAAATCTGTGCTTTTGAATTCAGCTTAGATTTATCCTATTATTGTGATGTTATCTTGGCAGATTATAATTATGTATTTGATCCTAGAGTACAGTTGATACGATATTTTCAAAATGATACGTATCACCCTAAAGTTTTAGTGGATGAGGCACATAATTTAATTTCTAGAAGTAAGGATATGTATTCTTCCTGTATCAGTGAAGAGGATATCAGGATTTTAAGAAAAGCACTTACGGGGTATGATCCTTTTATCCGTGGTGATTGCAATAAGGCAATTGATAGAATCAACACATACAGAGAGTATTTGGCAGAAGATAAGCTTTATGTCAATTCCACATTAGATACAGAGCTTGTAGCAATTCTCAAAAACATTGTGTACCTATGTGATGTCTTATTTAGTGAAAATAAGACAATTGTTCATAAAGATGAAGCATTGGAAATTTATTTTAAATTACGGGATTTTACAACCATTGCCGAATATTTTGGACCAACGCATCGATGGATTGCAAAAATTGAAAATGATGTGATTTCTGTATCAATGATGTGCTTGGATGCTTCAAGTTTTTTGTTAGATACCATTGAAGAGTCTGTTCAAGGAATTGTATTTTTTTCTGCAACATTAACGCCTTTTCAATATCATGCAGATCTTCTTACACAGGGAAAAGGGAACTTTTTGGAAATATCTTCTCCATTTGATCCAGCTAATTTAGATATTATTATTAATAATAAGGTTTCAACAAAATATAAGGATCGTGCATTATCAATTGATTATATTTTAGAAGCTATTGAAAGTGTAACAAAAACAAAATCTGGAAATTATATAGTTTTCTTTCCCTCCTATCAATATATGCATATGGTAGCTGATGCAATATGGACAACAGATTTTGATGTTATCATACAACAATCTGGTGATACTGAGGAAGAGAGAAACAAAATCATTGAACAGTTTAAATCTACGGATTCTTGTAAAGTAGGCTTCTTTGTTTTAGGGGGAGTATATGCAGAGGGAATTGATTTAATTGGAGATTGGCTGACAGGGGTTATAATTGTTGGAGTTGGACTTCCTATGTACTGTGATGAAAATAATATTCTTAAGGACTACTTTGAAGAAAAATACAAAAATGGATTTGATTATGCTTATACATATCCAGGCTTTGCCAAAGTGGTACAAGCCGTTGGCAGAGTTATTCGTAGTGAACAGGATAGAGGAATTGCATTATTAATAGATGAGAGATTTACATATTTTAAATATCAAGAACTAATGCCAAAGCATTGGCAGAATAAAAAAGTAATTACAGATTCCTATCGTTTAAAAAAAGAAATAGAAGAATTCTTTTCAAAAGATTAAGGAGATAGTGTATGAAAAATATTTTATATTATGTTAAAAGGTTTGGATCAAAGTCATTCTCAGAGTTTCCGTTTAACGAGGTTGATGGATTAATCCTTTCTCAAATTTCTTATATGAATTTAGATTCCTTTCTTCCAAGCATTGATGATACAATGGAGGATGTTTCATTATTAGAATGCTTAAATGAAAAAAACCTAGAGATTGCTAGAAAGGATACCCTAGATTATAAGCGAAATAAAAAATTAATTCACGCTCTTCAAAAATCTTCTCGTTATCAAGGGTTAAGAGCAAACTATTTTTCAAATCAATTCAGTATTGAGCACGTGGAACAGTTTTGTGCAATGACCTTTATTTTTGATGAGTTTATGTTTGTTGCTTATCGGGGAACAGATATTACGCTTTTGGGCTGGAAGGAAAACTTTAATATGTCTTATTTAGATGTTATTCCTTCTCAGGAGGAAGCCTATAAGTATTTTGACCGTGTAGCAAACAAAAGAGATTTGCCTGTTTATCTGGGGGGCCATTCTAAAGGAGGAAATCTGGCTGTTTATGCTGCATTAAATTGTTCAGAAGAAAATAAAAAAAGAATTCTACATATTTTTGATTATGATGGTCCAGGGTTTCAAAGAGATATTTTTAAAACGAATGAGCTTAAGCTAATCAAGGAAAGAATGACAAAATATACTTGTAGAGAAGCAATGGTTGGAATTCTTTTACATCATAGTGAGGAAATGATTTTTGTTAAATCGAAGGGCTTAAATATTTTTCAGCATGATCCCTATAATTGGTTAATTACAAAAGAGGGAAAATTTAGATTAGTAAAAAATTCCAATATATTTTCTAAAACCTTTGAAAAAACAGTTAGTGATTTTATAGAGTCAACAGCCTTGGAAAATAGAAAACGATTTTTGGAAATTGTATTTCAGGTAAGTATGGAGCATTCCTATTCAACTGTATTAGACTGGCTTAGGCATCCTTTGCGTTCTATCATAGGAATGATAAAGCGATATAAAAATCTAACCTTGCAGAAAAGAACGTTTTTTAAAATGATGATAAAAAAATATAGAAAGCTATGGAAGCATAATTTTAAGATGTTTTTTCGTAGTAAAAAGGAGAGATAAAATGAAAAGTAGAGTTATTGAAGCAGCAAAGAAGCATAAAGGTGGATATAATTGTTGTCAGGCTGTCATTTGTACCTATGCTGATTTATTAGGGATAGATGAGGTAACTGCCTTTCGAGTATCAGAAGGCTTTGGCTTAGGCATCTCAAAGGAATATAGAACTTGTGGATCTGTATGTGCAATGATCTTAGCGGCAGGACTGAAAAATAGTGATGCCAATCTAGAGCATCCAGCATCTAAATTAGATACGTTTGCGATTGGACACCAGATGATTGATCGTTTTGAAGAAATGAATAGCTCATCCATCTGCAAGGTTTTAAGAGGAACAGATGGAATAACCGATCGACTAAGAAGCTGTCGAGGCTGTGTTATGGATTGTGCTAAAATTATAGAAGAGATTCTTTTTAAAGGAGAATTTGAGGAATACACAGGTCCTAAGGAATATGAATAAAGATTCAATTAAAGGAGTTTAGAAGTCATATATGTTATATCATGGAACAACAATAAGTGGTTTGAGTGTTATTAAGGCCAATTCAAAATCTCACACAACAGGTAAAGAGGTTGCTTATTTTACTGAGGATAGGTGTTATGCTTTAATTTGTTGTCGCAGCAAAGACAAAAACTTTGTTACTATGGGACTGGATTCAGAGGGGAAACAAAATTATTATGAGAGATTTCCAAATCAGCTAAAGACACTTTATTCTGGAAAAAAAGGATACATTTATTTTCTAAAAGATCATGAGAATTTAAGGAAAGTAAAGGGATACACCTATGAGAGTGAACAGGATGTGCCTGTTTCTTGCTGTGAAGAGATTGATGATGTATATAATGAGATTTTGAAAGAAGAAGCGAAGGGAAATATCATGATTCATCGATATTTAGAAATAGATCCTGTTGAACAAAAAATGCATGCAAACTATATAAGAGATCATCTTAAAGAAGAGGGAGAAGAAATGCAAAAATTTTATTTAACTCATTTTTCTTCTTTATGGGATAGCTTTTAAAATGAATTGAAAATTGATAGCATATTTTGACGAAGATTGGGATTGGTTTATGCTAAAAAATGAATTAATTGATCTTCAGTTCTGCAGCTATATCTAGTCTAGTATTTTTATTTGTTTTATGGTACAATAGAAATATGAAAAAAATTTTAAAAATAATAGCTCTCTGCATAGAAACTGCAGTATTGTTTGTGATCGTTGGAGGGCTTACTTCAGCAATAACAAAATCAGTATATTCTGATATTTTAATTGAACAATTTAAGAGTAAGGCTATTTATCAGGAAAGTGAATCCTCTGATAGAAAAAAAGTGTATGCTATTCCCTCTTTAGAGGAGCGTCCTGTTTTTCAGAAGATAGGCAATGATTATTATCCTGGCGAGACAGGAGATATATTAATTACACTTCAATCAGAGCTAACTATCCCGTTTGTTCGTGATATTGTATCCTTTTTTGCTGGAGGGCATGCAGCAATTGTTTTAGGAGATTATGAGGACCTAAAGGATAAAACAAATTCTTTGTACACCGTTGAATCCTCTGGATTGAACGAGGATTTGAATTTAGCGGATACCTATTATAAACGATATTGGACGGATTATCCACATCCGATTATCGGATTAAGAGTATCAACAACAGAATTTGATCGTGCAAAAGTGATTTCTAGAGCCTTGGCTTTAGTGGGAGATCCTTATAATTATTCTTTCTTGTTTGATACAGAAAATAAATCCTATTGTAGTGATTTGGTAGGAAAAGCCTATGCTTCTATTGGTGTAAACTTAAACAAGGATGGATTTACGACCTCCATTTATGATTTGTTGCTTAGTGGAGAAACCTATATGACCTACTATCGTTACTTTGATACTTTGGGTATTGAATATATATATTATTTAGATACAAAATAAAGGAGGCAAGAATATGGCTTATGTTGCGCTATATCGTGCATACCGACCACAAAAGTTTTGTGATGTGGTTGGACAACAGCATATCATTAAAACTTTACAAAATGCAATCAAATTGAATAAAGTAGCTCATGCCTATTTATTTTGTGGCCCAAGAGGAACAGGAAAAACAACTTTAGCAAAGATTATGGCTAAAGCCCTAAATTGTGTTCATGGACCAGCCATTGAGCCTTGTGATGAATGTGAAATATGTCAGGGAATACAAAAGGGAACCGTAGCAGATGTTGTTGAAATAGATGCTGCCTCAAACAATGGTGCGGATGATATAAGAGCTTTAAGGGATAGTGTAAAATATATGCCTGCGGTTGGAAAGTACAAGGTTTATATTATCGATGAGGTTCATATGCTTTCTAATGCAGCGTTTAATGCCTTATTAAAAACCTTAGAAGAGCCACCAAAGCACGTTATCTTTATTTTGGCTACCACAGAGCCCTATAAGCTTCCAAGTACAATTCTTTCTCGGTGTCAGCGGTTTGATTTTCAATCTCTATCTATGGAGGATATTTTAAAAAGATTAAAGATCGTTGCAGAAGCAGAAGGGATAAAAATGACTGATGAAGCCTTTAGTCAAATTGCTTCCTCTGCTGAGGGTGGAATGAGAGATGCGTTATCGTTATTTGATCAGACCATTTCCTTTAGCATTCATGAGGAAATATCTTTAGATGATGTTTTAGCGGTTAGTGGAAATGTCAGCTACAAACAGCTTCTTTCTTTAGTTAATTCATGCTTAGAAGGAAATGGAACAGATGCTTTAAGATTAGTAGATACTGTGCTAAAGGAAGGAAAGGAAGTTCCTCGGGTTATCAATGACCTTATTTTATTCTTGCGTGATGTATTATTATATAAAAGCAAGGCGATTTTAGATGATCGAATGGAATTTCATCTTCCTGAATTTATTGAATTTACAAAGAAAATTGCAAAAACAATTATTTATGACTGGCTCAATCATTTAAATGAAACCAACAATAATATGCGCTTTTCAAATCAAAAAAGAGCGTATTTAGAGTTAGCTGTTTTGAAAATGAGTGATATAAAAATTCATGAGGAATCTAATCTTTTAGAACGAATTGAGCAGTTAGAGCATACAATTCATATGCTTTCTATGTCAAAGCCAGAGCCAAAACAACCCCAAATAATGGAAATGAAAATTCCATCACGGGAGCAAATTGAGCAGATTCAAGCTTCTACTGAGCTTGTACAGCCAGGGGCAGAAGCAAGACCTGAAGCTTTAAATCCAAAGCCAGCTGATAATCAAGACGAGGTTCAAATAGAAGAAATAGAGGAAATATTAAATACTGCCTCAAAATCAAGAAAGCTTCGTTTACAATCTATCTGGAAGCAGATTGGGTCAGAATACTCAGGAGTCTTTATTGCTCAAATTTTGGTTGCAGGAGAGATTGTTGCGGTTAATGAAAAGAAGTTAATCGTTGTATTAAATGATTTAGGCTTCTGTAACCGATTAATGCGTTATGAAAACTATCAAAAAATTATGGAGATATTTGACCGGTTTCATGCAAATATTGAAGATTATATTTGTTTACCAAAGGCAATTTGGAATAAGGTAATTGCAGATTATCGTTCAAAATATAGTACAGAAACACCAACAGTTCACTTAGAAAAGATAAGAATTGGTGTTTTAAAAAGAAAAGAACCTGAACAGGTAGTTGTTTTAGACGAGGGAGAAGAAAAATTAAAGGAACTCGTTGACAGGGATAAAATAGAAATTATGGAGGATTAATTATGAATCAACAAGCAATGATGCGTTTAAGAAAAATGCAAAAACAAATGGAGGAAGCTCAGCAAAAGTTAGAGAGTACTGTGTTTACAGGTACTGCTGGTGGTGGAATGGTTGTTGTAGAGGTAAAAGGAACTCATGAGGTTGTATCTGTTAAAATTGATCCAGATGCTTTAGAATCTAAAGAGGATATTGAGATGATTGAGGATACAATTGTTGCTGCACTTAATGATGCTTCTAAGAAAATTGAAGCTGAATCACAAAAAGCTTTAGGAGCCTTTGGTGGTGGCTTTGGTGGACTGTTCTAATGCTGAAATATCCTAAGCCGCTAGAGGACTTAATTGAGGATTTCACAAGACTGCCTTCCATTGGGAAAAAATCAGCAGAGCGTTTTGCATTATATATCTATACAAAAATGACTAGGGAGCATTCTTTGGATTTTTCCAGGCATTTAATAGAGGTAAAGGACAATATTCAAATTTGTAAGGCTTGTGGAAATATTTGTGAGGACGATTTGTGCAGCATTTGTAAGGATCAAACTAGAAATCACAAACAGATTTTAGTTGTTGAAACAGTTAAGGATTTATACACCATAGAAAATGTAAATGAATATCAGGGTATTTATCATGTTCTTAATGGAGCTATTAGTATTTCTAAGGGAATTGGAACACAGGATTTAAATATTGATTCTTTGGTTGAACTTGTTAAAACAGAAGAATTAGATGAAATTATTTTAGCAACCAATGCTACCTTAGAAGGAGAAATTACAGCAAGGTACATTAAGGAGCTTTTCCAAAATTATCCAGTAAAGGTAACTAGGATTGCTCACGGATTACCTGTTGGTGGTGAAATGTCTTATGCAGATGAAATGACGTTGCTAAAGGCAATGGAGGGCAGAAGAGAATATTAACAGACATCTCAACATATAATTAGTTGGTGATTTTATGCTAAAAGCAATTAAATACGCAATCAAGTCTATTCTTATTGGTGTAGTGTCTGTTTTAGTATTTAATTTAATTGGTCAATTCTTTAATTTATCTTTGCCTCTTAATTTATTATCCATTCTGCTGATTGGATTTTTTCGATTACCAGGATTTCTTGTATTATTGATATTATTAATTCTTTAGGGGTTTTTATGATTGTATCATTTTTAAGCTTTGATGATGAGAAAAATAAGGTTTTTTTTCAAACAGAAGCCATTCAAAAGGAAAATGAAATATGGTTTGAGGACAAGTCCTGTTCAAACACAAAAATTAAGCTTACTCTTTTAGAAAGCTCTTTAGTATTAGAGCGTTTTGGTTTTATAGAAATGCATCTTCATTTTGATTTGGACAAGGTAACCATAGGAAGCTTTAAAAATGAAGATGGAGTTTGTTTTGATTTTTTTGTTAGAACGATAGACTTATCTCTAGGAAAAAATAAATTTAAGGTAAAGTATGAAATGATAATGGACGATGAGATCTTATCTTGTCATTCTTTTCAACTAACTTTCTTTGAAAAAAGAGAGCAGAATATAAATTTTAAACAAAATTATCAATAGTTTTCATCGGAAACACTTGATAATTTCTTAAAACTTTAGTAAAATATCTAGTGTTTCAAATATTGGAGGAATTATAAATGGAAAATGTTTCGCAGATGTCTCTATTAGAGGTAGCAATCTATTTAATGGAACAAAAAAAGAATCGTCAATCTATTCGAGCTTTAATTAAAGAGGTTTTAGAAATAAAAGGTATAGATGACGTTGATGGAAGCTTAGCTACTCAGTTATATATTGACATTACTACAAGTTCGAAATTTGTATATATGGGCGATGAAGAATGGGATTTAAAATCTCGTCAATCCTTAGATGAGTATGATAAGGATGGTTCAGCATTCAATGTTAAGGGAGCTGAATTTGAAGAAGAAGTACTTGAGGAAGAGGAATCCCTTGATGAAGCTTTGGATGACGACGAGGATGACGATTATGATCATGAAGAAGATGAAGATGATGAGTATGACGACGAGGACGAGTATGAGGATGAGGAAGACGATTCTGAATACGAAGATGATGAGTATGATGAAGATGCTATCATTGATGGTGAACTTACAGAGCGTTACTCTGAGGATGACTTCAACGAAGATAAATATAATGATCTAATGGATGATTATGAGGATATGTACGAAGAATAAAAATTTGACCTAGAAAAACTAGGTCTTTTTTCTTTCTATGTTTCTTAATTTAGATAGATATTTTCTTTTGATTATAGTATAATACTTTATAGATTGGAGAAAAGCATCTATGGTAAATATGGTAAAATGGTATAGAGGATTAAGCTTTGAGGAACGCACACTTTTTCATGCTAAATTTTCAATTATATTTAATTTCATATTAGCTGTTGGAAAAGTGATTTTAGGTTTTTTTGTGAATGCTGTATTTTTTGTAACAGCAGTAGTGAATGGATTTATGATGCTTTCTCGCTTAGAGTGCTATTTGGGTGTAACTAAGCCCAACAGCAAAAGCTTTTGGTACAGAAATAATTTTATTGGAGCCTTTTTAGTTTTGGCTGGTGTTCAATATACGTTTTATATGGTTATGCTTTGGATATCTCGTTTTGAAACGAGAAGCTATACAATGATTGTGGGGATTGTGATTGCTTTTGTATCCTTTATAGAGCTTGGTGTTGCAATTAAAGGGTGCTTTAATGCCTATGGAAGAGGACACTATTATCGAAATATTAAAATGACAAATCTGTGTTCTGCACTAACAGCTATTGCTCTTACAGAAATGGCTATAACTTCATTTTCTTCTGTTGAACAGAACACGAAGATTGACAACTGGTTTGGACTTGTTGTAGGAATTAGTATTATCCTTATGGGCTGCTTTGTTTTTATTGCTCCACTTATCAGTATTGTTGATCGTAAAAGAAATGTTTATCAAATGACAGAGGACTCTGATTTTAATACAGAATGTAGAATACGGTATCAATTAACTAAATCAAGAATTTATGGAAATTACTTTTATATAGGAAGAATACAAGGTGGATTAATAAGAGGTGTTGTCGTCAAGGGGAAAAATCCCATTTTGCAGTTTAATATTTTTGTTAAGATGATTCTTATTCTTTTTTCAGAAATCCTTATCTTTCCTTATGCGGTAGGAGCTTTAATTTTTCATTTTCGATGTGCAACTATAATAAAAAAGCTGGATCAATATATGATATCTCATGGGTGTATTAAAATTGTTGAACAAGAAGAGGAAATACCTTTAGAGGAGAATATTCTATTCCTAGAATAAAACAAGAGCGTTGTGGAGGTGTTGCTAGTTATGAAAAGATATATTGCTTTTCTACGTGGTGTAAATATAAGCGGAAGAAACAAGATAACAATGTTTGAACTAAAAAAGAGATTGAAAAATTAGGATATAAAGAAGTTAAGACATATCTGAATAGTGGCAACGTGATTTTTTTAAGTGATGAAAATGAAAAATTAAGGATAACAAAACAGATTGTAATGATGATAAAAAATCAGTTTGATATAGATATTCCTGTTTTTGGCATTGCGAAAGAAGAACTTGAGGACATTTTACGAAATGCTCCTGATTGGTGGGGAAATGATAATAAGGAAATCTATGATAACCTAATTTTTATTATACCGCCAGCTACATTTGCTGACGTATTCAATGAACTTGGAGAGCCAAAAGAAGAATTAGAAAGGATTCAAGATTACAAAGAAGTGATATTTTGGTCATTCAGTCGAAGAGATTATCAAAAGACAAACTGGTGGTCAAAAACAGCGCGCGCAAATATCAGCCAAAAATTAACAATACGGACGGCAAGCACAATTAGGAAAATGGTTGGATTGTAGAAACAAGAAATCACTTTAGCTGAAATCAGACTTTGAGGGGCTAACATATACTATGAAAAAGAACAAAACGATTTTCTTTTTGAGCGTGTGGGTATAAGTTCCTAGACATCTTCTAGCCAAAGAGCAGGGCCACTCTGTTTTCAGCTCCTGTACGTATAGTACCTTATAAATTCACTTAACCCATAAACAAAATAAATTTTTTCCACAATTTCCCATAATTTTACGATAATCCTACTGATTTTATTTAGTATACTATAAGTGTCTTAAAAAGACAGTATCTATCTAAATATCCCTACATAGATAGAAACTTTTTTCATAAGCAAACTATAACTCTCCCATGGATAAGGGCAACCCATCAATAATTGTAGGTTGCCCTTTATCCTTTTATAAATATGTTGTATAATATAAAAAAGGATGGTGTTCTTATGTACAATATTGCCTTAGTTGAAGATGAAAAGAATTTAGCATCTTTAGTTGTTAAATATCTTTGTGCGGAAAATTATAATGTAAAATGGTTTGTAACTGGAGAAGATGCAGTAAAGGGAATAGACGAACCCATTGATCTGTGGATTTTGGATATTATGCTTCCAGGAATTTTAAGTGGATATGATTTAATAAAAAAAATCAAAGAAAAAAAGCCAACAATGCCTATTATTTTTACATCAGCACGAGATCAAGACATTGACCGAATTATGGGATTAGAATTAGGAAGTGATGACTATCTTTCTAAACCATACTCTATACGAGAGC
Source organism: Anaeroplasmataceae bacterium (assembly GCA_029067355.1). Classification (GTDB taxonomy): domain Bacteria; phylum Bacillota_I; class Bacilli_A; order Acholeplasmatales; family Anaeroplasmataceae; genus Pelethenecus. The sequence goes on from JAIEEQ010000021.1 coordinate 11,766, forward strand.
TTGTAGTTCGTGTGAAAAATCTTTTAACAAGAACATACCAGTTTACTGTTCCATCTGTTCATAAGGACATATTACAGATAGGAGAATACGTTTTAGATAAGGACAGAAGAAGTGTAAGCTGTCAAAACCAGGGAATCCCTTTAACCTCTAAGGAATATGATTTATTATTATATCTGGCTGAAAACCCAAGTAAAGCATTTTCTCGTGATCAAATTTTGAATGCGGTATGGGGTGAAGATTATTTTGGTAGTGATCGTGTTGTTGATGATCTTTTAAGAAGACTACGACAAAAGATGCCTAACCTACAAATTGAAACGATTTATGGCTATGGATATAGGATGATACTATGAAAAAATTATCAATTACAGGTCAGATTGCTGTTTTATTTTCCTTTGCTTTGATTATTTCAGCTTCCTTGTTTACTATAATCACATTAAACCGATTAAAGTATGTTGCAGAACAGGAAACATACTCTCGGCTAATTACATACTCCGCCTTATTAGAATCTCATACTCAAAATCCTGATACAGTAATTAAGGATATTCCAGTTGGCTTTGTCAAAATTAGAAAAGATGAAATAATTTATTCAAATGACATATCCTCTTTTATGAGTGAAAAGGAATTAATCTTCGTTATAGAACAGGTTTCTACCCAAAGTAAAAAACCTGTTATTACAAAAAAATTGGTTAACTTAGAAAAAAAGACGATTTATTATGTAGTAACCTTTGTAGATAACGGATTAGGATTTAATGTTATTATGACAAATTCTCTTTATGTAAATAAACTTTCTCAGAATGTTTCTATTCAGATGATTTTGACTTTTACAATTATTATTTGTCTTACCATTCTTTGTATTATTGTTTGGAGTAACCAGTTTACAAAGCGTCTTCATCGACTTCAGGGACACATTCTCAATTTGCCAAGAAATGGATATAATGTTTCTTATCAGGACGATGGACTTGATGAGGTTGGGGAATTATCTCGAGCAGTTGAATCTATGCGTGTTGAAATTCAAGAAAGTGAAAAGCAAAAACAGGATATGCTTCAAAATATGAGCCATGATTTTAAAACTCCAATTGCGGTTATTAAATCCTATGCTGAAGCTCAGCAGGATGGAATGGCAGATGAGGATAGTAGTAAAATTATAATAGCTCAAGCGGAAATATTAAAGCACAAGGTCAATCGTTTATTACAATATAATTCTTTAGAATATCTACAAAAGGATCGAGAATTTGAGGATGTAGATATGAAAGAGGTTGTAGAAGAGGTTGTAATGGGATATAAATTTCAAACCAATTTAAATATTGAGCTTGATTTGACAGAGGATATTTTCTTTAAAGGATACCGCGAGAACTATTTCACAGTTATTGATAATATTATTGATAATGCTAAACGGTATGCTAAAACCAAAATAAAAATTGTATTAAAAAAAGATCGTTTAAGAATATATAATGATGGAGAGCATATAGATGAGCAGTTTATTAAGCACTCCTTTAAGCCTTATGAAAAGGGAAGCAAGGGGGAATTTGGTTTAGGAATGTCTATTGTTCAGAAAACCGTTGATTTCTTTGGAATGCGATTAATTGTGAAAAATGAAGCTATTGGAGTTTCTTTCATTATAACAAAATAATTGGAGGTGAGCAGATTGACTCAAAACGAAAGAAGAAGTCTTCCTATTTGGAAAAGAATTGTCATCGTTATAATTACTTTAGTTGTTTTTGCTTTGCAAATCTCTTTATTTGCGTTGCTATTCCAAATTAATTTTAATAACCAATTAAATATTGTACTTTATATAGTTATTGAATTGGTTGGCTTTGGAGTCGTTATGCATATTATCCATAAGCCAATATTAACTAGCTATAAGCTTACTTGGTCAATCTTAATTATGCTGATGCCTTTACCCTTTACTTTATTTTATATGTTAAATGCTCAAAGCAGAAGATTACCTAGGCATAAGCAACGAAAAATAAATGCAGAATTAAATAAATATTCTACGGAAGAAAACTGTATTCATGAACTGGAGCTTTTAGATTCTAAGGCGGCAAGATATCCTAAGGTATTGAACTATCCAGTCTATAAAAACACAATATATACGTTTTTAAATGATGGAAGAAAAAAATTTGATGATTTGGTAATGGAAATAAAGAAAGCAAAAAATTTCATTTTTATTGAAACCTTTATCCTAAGTGATGGCTATGTTTTAGAAACAATTTTACCTATTCTTGAACAGAAAGGAACTGAAGGTGTAGAAATAAAAATCATATATGATGATTTAGGATCAAAGGCTACTTTAAAAAATAAATCTATTAAACGAATTACACGGATTCCTCATTGTCAAATTACAAACTACAATCCATTAGGATTGAATATTAATCCTGCATTTAACTATCGTGATCACCGCAAAATTACGATTATAGATGGTAAAATAGCCTATTGTGGTGGAGATAATTATGCAGATGAATATATTCATCAAAAGCCCCGTTTTGGCTTTTGGCGAGATAATTGTGGTAAATATGAGGGAGAAGCTGTTGCAAGCTTTACAGCAATGTTTGTAGAAATGTGGTATATGTCAACAAAGGAAATTTTACCCTTAGAAAAGTATTATGTTAAATCTGAGCATTTTAGAAATTCAAGCTTTATTGTTCCTTTTGGAGATGGACCCTCTAATGGGGTTAAAACTGGGTATGATGTTTTCTGTTCTTTAATAACTAGTGCAGATAAGACGCTTTATATCTCAACTCCTTACCTAGTTATAGATACAGGTCTTTTAGACAATATTGTTCTTGCAGCAAAAAGTGGAATTGATGTAAGAATTTTAATGCCAGGAATTCCGGATAAGAAAGCGGCATTTTATCTTGCCCGATCTCATTATCGTGATATCTTAAAAGCTGGAGGAAAAATCTATGAGTATTCCAAGGGCTTTAACCATGCTAAGAATATTATTGTAGATAACAAATATGCCTTTATAGGCACAATAAATATGGATTATAGAAGCTTATTTCTACATTATGAGTGTGGAGCAATCATTTTATTAGATGATGAAATTCATAAGATGCAGGAGGACTTTTTATCCGCTTGTGATGAATCTCATCAGGTAACCTATGAGGAGTGGAAGAAAAGGCCATGGTGGCAAAGAGTGGTATCTTATGTGTTATACTTGTTTGCACCACTATTTTAATTAAAAAAAATCGTCTTATCTAAAATAAACTTTAGTTAAGAACTAAAAAAGAAGAGAAATGCTTAAATGTGTACGTTCCATAGAGAATTAAAAACTAAAATCTATTGATTGCAATTTTAATCAATTCAAAAAGGCTCTTGAGCATAGCGTTCAAGAGCCTTTTCAAGTCATTTAAAAAGATTTAAGGAATTCTTAAAGATTTCAACTTTGAAAAATGGTATAATCAATATGGAGGTTGCTGTATGAAATATAATTGCCTTATAATTGATGATGAAAAAATACTTGCAAACAGCACGGCAGAATACTTTAATCTTTTTGGCGTGAATACGTTTGCTGTTTATGGAGCAGAAGAGTGCCACAAATTTTTTGATGAAAATGATGCAGAACTTATACTACTTGATATAAACTTGGGTGATGGAAATGGGTTTGAATTATGCAAGGAATTACGGGAAACAATGAATATTCCTATACTTTTCATTTCGGCACGAACAAGTGACGATGATAAAATTGTCGCACTCAATATTGGTGGAGATGATTACATTCAAAAGCCCTACTCTCTTGGAGTACTGCTTGCAAAAGTTAAAGCTGTGTTAAAAAGATTTGTACAAGCTGTAAGCACTGAATATTCAGACGGATATTTAATGGTGAATTTTGAGGCAAAGCAGGCATATGTAAGGGGAAATTGTGTAAAACTGACCTCGCTAGAATTTAAATTACTTGCGTATCTTATTGAAAATAAAGGTAAAGTTATATCAAAAAAAGAATTGTTTGAGAATGTTTGGAAAGATAAATTTACGGGTGACGGAACCCTAAATGTGCATATTAGAAGATTGCGTGAAGCCATTGAGAGCAACCCTAATGACCCAAGATATATTGTTACCATATGGGGAGATGGTTACAAATTTACAGGAGAAAACAAATGAAAAAGAAAATTTTTTTAATTACCTTTCTGATCATATTTATTGCTGAGATTAGTACACTTATCGTCTTTGCCATGCAAACGCCTGACTTCTCACAAGATGCCGTTGCTGTAAACGAAATTGTACAATCAGTAACAGAAGATTTTTATGCTTTGGAGGAGCATAAAAATACTACCCCGCTTGACTACGTTATTTTAGACACAAAGGGGAATCTTCTCTACAAAACAAAAATAGGACTTTCTGAAAGCATTAATACGGCTATCACGCACAGAGATACAATACTTGATATTACAATCAACAATATTGCAGTTGGAAAGATCATTATTTATAACGATGGTGCGCAAACACTTCAGATGCAAAAAAAGACGGCAATTATTGTTTTGTTGATTGCTATCGTTATCAACAGCGGAATTTGTATGGGTTATGTAATTTATATGATCTTTACTATAATAAGACCTTTCCGCAAACTCAAAGGCTTTGCTGAACGCGTTGCGTGTGGTAATTTAGATATTCCTCTTGAAATGGACAGAAAAAATCTTTTTGGTGCGTTTACTGAGAGTTTTGATATAATGCGGTCAGAACTCAAAAAAGCTCGTATTGCCGAAGCGCAGGCGAACGCGAGCAAAAAAGAGCTTGTCGCGAAACTGTCTCACGATATCAAAACGCCAATTGCAAGCATCAAAGCTGTTTCTGAAGTTGGGCTTACTGTAACAAATAATGAGAAGGATAAAGCAAACTATGTTCAAATCATAGGCAAAACTGATCAGATCAATACACTGGTTACCAATTTGTTCACAGCAACGCTTGAAGATTTGCAACAACTTATGGTTTCTCCAATGAATATAGAGAGTGGAAAAGTTAAACTAATGCTTGAAAATGCAGACTACTTGCAACGTGCAACCATTCCCAATATTCCTGATTGTTTGGTATATGCTGATAGTTTACGTTTGCAGCAAGTTTTTGATAATATCTTCGCTAACTCTTACAAATATGCAAAGACGGATATAATTATAACAACACAAAAAACTAAAAATTCCATTGACATTATTATAGAAGATTTTGGTTGCGGCGTTTTGCAAGAAGAATTATCTATAATAAAGGAAAAATTTAAGCGTGGAAGCAATTCTGCAAACACTGAAGGCGCAGGACTTGGACTATATATCTCAGATTATTTTATGAAAGAAATGCAAGGCGAACTGAAAATAGAGAATGGGGAACATGGCTTAAAAGTAATTGTTACTCTTTGTTTAAGTGGAAAAATTTAAGAATTATTTAAGAATTTGTTAAAGACATTTAAGAATTAAAAAAGTTAAAATGAACGTGTAAAAAGGAGGGTTTTTATGCAACAGAATATATTACTTAAAACCGAAAATTTGAGTAAGACGTTCTCTAATGGGGGACAGCAACAGCACGTTCTAAAAAATATTGATTTAGAACTCTATAAGGGTGATTTTACTATAATTATGGGCGCAAGTGGCGCAGGTAAATCTACTCTTTTATACGCCCTTTCAGGGATGGACACACCCAGCTTGGGAAAAATTACGTTTGGAGATAAAGTGATTTCTGATTTGTCGCAGGATGGTCTTGCGGTATTCCGGCGTAATCATTGCGGATTTGTATTTCAGCAAATTTATCTTATAGAAGGTATGTCGGTAATGGATAATGTGCTTTCCGCAGGATTGCTAGTGAGCAAGGATAAAAAAGCCCTTGTAGAAAAGGCAAAGGAATTATTTGTGGCAGTTGATATTTCTGAAAAAACACAACAAAAATTTCCAACTCAAATATCTGGTGGAGAAGCGCAAAGAGTTGGCATCGTTCGTGCTCTTATAAATAGTCCTGAAATACTATTTGCTGATGAGCCTACGGGTGCACTAAATTCTAAAACAGGGCTTGATGTTCTTGATGCTTTAACAAAGTTTAACGAACAAGGTCAAAGTGTTGTAATGGTAACACATGATATGCGTTCTGCATGTCGTGGCAATCGCATTCTGTATTTGAAGGATGGTGTTATTCTTGGCGAGTGTAATTTAGGAAAATATATGCATGGCAACATAAAAAGGCACGAGAAGCTTTCTGCTTTTCTGAAAGATATGGGGTGGTAAAATGAGAAAGTTATTTCTTATAGCTTGCTCAAATATGCGAAAAGCTAAAGGACAGACTATTGCGATCGTTGTGCTTGTTTTACTTACGGCGATGTTGTTAAACCTTTGGCTTATGCTGTCTATGGACTATAAAGCAAACTTTGACAGATACCACGACAATCTCAACTCTGAACATGTTACGGTTGTGGTAGACGGCACGGATGAAGTACAGAAATTCTTATCACAAGCACTTGAAAGTGATCACGAAGTAAAAGAATATCGTCTGGACAATTGTATGTACATGGTTGGCACATTTCCTTATAATGGCGGACAAATGAACGGACAGTTTATCTTTATGGATAAGCAAACAGCTACTACACGCACCATAGGTAAAGCAGAAATTGTGGAAGATGATAATTTATTGAGTGGAATATATCTTCCCATGCTCTATAAATCAGATGATTATTCCATAGGCAAAACAATTGAAATGTCTGTTGGCAGCCATCCCGTAACTTACACAATATGCGGATTCTTCAATAATGTGATGTTGGGATCACATAATTGTGCTTTGACGCAAATCATCCTTACTGAAGACAAATATGCTGAACTCAAAGAATTAAATTTCGCATTTCAAACAACGCTGTGCTCAGTACGTTTAAACGACAAAACAACTAATCTTGCCTATGAGGCTACGATAAAGGCAATTATTTCTGAGCGTTTTCCTAACATGCAAATGGCGAGCAATTGTTACGAAATAGTTGCGCAGTCGCGCTATATCTCGCAGGGGATATGTTCAGTAATTATGAGCGTGATGGCTTTTTTTGTTCTTCTTATTGCGCTTGTGGTAATTGTATCAAATATCATTAATTATATACAAGTCAATATTAAAAATCTTGGCGCACTGAAAGCGGTTGGATACACTTCGAGTCAGCTTGTTTGTTCACTTTTATTACAGTTTTCTGGACTAACTCTTATAACGGTTATTGTAGGCTCGGCAATGTCGTATACACTTTTTCCTGCGGTAAACACAATGATGATAGCGCAAACGGGAATACCATATGCAATTCACTTTTTGCCTTTACCTGCTATTTTTTCACTTTTGATTTTATGTGGTGCAGTTTCACTTTCAGTTTGGCTTTCTGCTCGCAGGATAAAAAAGATAGAGCCTATCGTTGCTCTTCGTTCAGGCATGCAAACACATAATTTTAAGAAGAACCACATTCCGCTTGAAAAAACGAAAGCCCCTTTAAATCTTGCGCTTGCGCTCAAAACTACGCTCTCAGGCATTAAGCATAATATAACCGTTTGTATAACCATACTCGTTCTCTCGATCGTTGTCGTGTTTTCTGGACTTATGACTGAAAACATCATTGTTGATATGACGCCGTTTCTAAATTTGATTGTTGGCGAAACGTCAGATAGTGCGATTAATATAAACGTAGAATTTGAAGGCGATTTTCTTGCGGCATTAAATTCAGACAACCGCACGGAAAAGGTTTATTTGTATAATTCTTTGAACGTGTCGCATGTTGGTGGTGTTGATCTTATGGCAACGCTATGTGATGATTTTTCAAAGGTAAATAATCAAAGTGTAGTGTTCAAAGGCAGATTTCCCAAATATGACAACGAAATTGCAATTGCTGCAAAATACGCAAACGAGAAAGGTCTTGCGATTGGCAATGAAATAGAAATTACGGCGAATGGCACTACACAAACATATCTTATAAGTGGTTTTACGCAAATTACAAATAATCTAGGGCGAGATTGTTTATTGACAAGGCAAGGGTATGAACGGCTTGGCAAACTTGCAAACGTCACTTATTATATCAATCTCTCAGACGGCACAGATATAGGTACTTTCAATGAAGAAATGAAATGCAATTTCACTGATAGCATAAATGGCGTTATAAACGTTTTAGCAACAATTGAAGGGGCAGGGAGCGTTTATGTTTCACTGATGACAATAATTGTAATTGCTATACTTGTGCTTTCAACAATTATCATAGCATTTGTGTTATATTTGTTGGTTCGTACGATGCTCAACAATAAAAAGCGCGACTACGGAATTTTGAAGTCGCTTGGCTTTACGACAAAACAACTTGTTTTTCAAACGGCACTATCGTTTATGCCTGCTATTATAATTTCGACTATGATTGGTATAATTGTTGGATGTATTGTTATTAATCCGCTTATGTCGCTATTTTTAAGCACTATGGGCATAGTAAAGTGTACGTTTGATATTCCTATCACGTTTGTCATAATAGCAGGAATCGTGCTTATTTTCTTATCTTTTGGCATAGCTTGCTTATTATCACTTAAAGTCAAGAAGATAGCACCTCGTGAATTACTTGTTGGAGAATAAGAAGGCTATAAATATAACTAAGATTTGTTTCCAGACAGCTAAACGTTGTGAAAGAGTGAAGAAGGTAAAAGATTTGTGGTTATATAATTACTTGTGCCTTAGCTTATGAAATAGTGAATCTTATTTGGATTTGTGAAAAATACAAAAGCTATGATAGGCTTTCATAAGTAAATCATTTATTAAAAATAGTACTCAAAGCAGCACTTTAACTACATAGAATGACTAACGTTAAAGTTCAACTACGTTTGCAAATACAATTAAAGTTGGTGATAAAAGAATTATTCATCAACTTTTTTTGTTATCTAACACTCTTTTCCTTGACGTGATAAATAATATGTGATAGTAATTGCTAGGACAATCAATTATGTAGTAAGTTAATTTAAATTATTTGTTTCTATTTAAAACAAAAAAGACCCTATAAAGCAAGTACTCAAACTCTACTTTATAAGGTCTTTTTTGTTTTAAATATATTCAATGATAATTAAATAGATATTAAGTCCTGAACCAGCTGATGTTACAGCATAGCTTCCAGCCTCCATATTTTCATAGGTATAGGAAACAGGACCAGCGCCGCCTGTTGCTCCTGTTGTTGTATGAGCAACGATTGCATTTGGAGTATACATCGCAATATAGCGATCTCCACTGCTGCCTGGATTAGCATAGTAAATCGTTATGTTTGCAACGCCTGTGGTTGTGAATTGAATGCTTAAATCGGAATAGTTTCCGCCACCACCTACATTAACATATTTGGTTATGGCTTCTCCACCTAGGGTTATGTCTGTACTTACAATCTTCATTGTTTTAGTGGAAGATCCTTTTTGTACAGTAGCACCAGAAGAAGTAGAAACAGAATTTGTAATATCTCCAGTTGTTAATGAATTAAAGCTGATGATTGTTTTTCCTGTTACTGGTGGTTGTGGATCAGGATCTGGTGTTGGGTCTGGATTTGGAGTCGGATTAGGATCTGGAGTGGTTGTTCCTCCTCCAGGAGTTATGACACTTTTAAGAACTCCAGAATAGGTTTTACAATACTCAGGAACCTCAGATGTTTCATGAAGAATACTTACATCAGAGCCTGTTCCTGTATAATAGAATAAAGTCTTATTTGTATCAAAATTTGTGTAGTTTGTTGATCCATCTGGCTTACAATTGCCGTCTAAGCTTTGTGTTCTAGTGGAAACTGTTGCTTGTGATTTATTATCACAGCCTTCCCAGTAATCATTAACTGATTTAATAATTGTATTTTTATAAGTTGTATCCGTAGTAACTTTTTGTGGAGAAGTACAATTTTGAAAGTAATTAGCTTCACTTAATACAAAAGCATTTGCTCTTATATCCTGACATGTTCCACAATCCTCATAATAATTGTTATAGATATGCATATTTGCTTGACGACCTAACGGAAGTCTTGATTCAACTTTATAATAATAATTATGATGGAAGGTTATATTTTTGGTATAGTTTTTGTTATCTCCACCAACTAAACCCGTCTTTTTGCAGTTGTTAAATTTATTGTAGGAAAGTGTAACGCTATTGATATATTTAACATCAATTCCGCCATCTCCAGCATATTTATCTCTTTCGCCAGAAATATCCCAATTGTTTTTTCCACGATTAAATGTGTTGTTATGAATCCAATAATGTCCATAATTATTCACATCTGAATTAGAGCTTGCTTCAAAGCTACATGCATCTTCAGTATAATCAGTAAAGGTTATATTTTTTACTTCAATAGAGTTACATTTTTTCCAAGTTAATCCCCACTGGAAGAATTCAGCGTTTGTTCCAATTCCTTCTAGGGTTATTTCAGAAGCGGCTTCAATATCCAGCATATTAAAGTAAGAGTCATCATCATATACGGTTTTACCTGTAACCTCTGGATAGTCTGTACGATTATAGCTTGTTTCTTTATAGCTAGAAGAACCAGTAGATTTAAGCTCTAATCCTGAAGAAGTGGTAACATATTTGTATGATTTCTTTTCTTTTTTATCCATATATTGAACGGTTAAACCAATCAAGTTATCACCATATGTTGTTTCTAGTTCGTTGTCAAAGAAATCATCACTTAAATTAGAGTTATCTATTAATCTTGGAGCGTTAGACTTATATTTATATTGATTTGTTGTGATTTTTCCAATGATACGAATAGCTAAAGGCTTGCCTATCTTAGATTGATTTTGCAGAATACTAACTAAGCCAGTATAGCTTCCAACTTTAACAGTGTTTTTGGTTTCATTTGTCACATACACAACAATAGCATTTGATTTAAGGGTTCCATCATCGTTGTAAGCTCCAACACCATCTGAATAATTAAAGTGTGCATATCCAGAGCGATCCTGAGCCTCAACAGCACAAGATAGAGTTCTAGATTTATCAGCTACTGTAAGCTTGACATCATAATTTCCAGCAGGTAATCCAACAATATCACAGCGAATTTTATTATTTTCCTCACGAATAAGCTCTTTGTCAGCCGTAGTCCAGGTTGTAGAAGAGGTAGGCTTATAAGTTACCATATAGTCGCTTAGAACAGCCCCTGTAACAGGTGTTGCTTCAAAGAATAGACCTTCATTATATCCACTATAATTTGTAACCTCAATTTGAATTTCCTCAAATCGAGCAATTAACTCTATGCTTTCATTTATTTTAGTTGAAAAATCAAATTTAGTATCGTTATAGTACCAGCCCATAAAGGATTGTCCCTCATTAGAAGGAGCTTCAGGCTCAGAAACCGTAGTTCCCTTTTCTATTTTTATGGTAGTTATTTTATTATTTACTATAAAAGTAATAGTTAATTCTTCTACAAAATAAGCATATAGGTTTGTATCTTTTGTGATTTTTGTATCTGGATTAAACAATACAAGTGTATTTTGGCTTGTGGACCACCCCTTGAATATATATCCTGCTCTTATAGGATCTGCTGGAATGGCAGCAGTAGAATTGTATTCAATGCTCTGAGTTTCAATTACATCTCCATCAATAAATTTCACTGTAAATTTATTAATATCAAAGTATGCAAATAAACTGGTATTGCCAGTGATTTTAGTTGTTTCATCAAAAGGAGTATAGACATCTTTATTAGTTGACCAGCCTTTAAAGGTATATCCCGTTTTTGTAGGTGCTGCTGGGAAAACCACAGAAGTGTTATATTCTACTATTTTTGTAGACCATACTACATTTCCATTATAGAAGGTAACAGAATAAGTATTTATTGTATAAAATGCATAAAGAGTAGTATCCTCATTTAAAGTAGTAGAGAAATTAAATGCTTCATAAATATCTTTATTAGTTGACCACCCTCTAAAGGTATATCCTGGTTTGGTAGGTGCAGTAAATTCTTGAACAATGGAACCTTTATCAATAGCAATGGTATGCAAATCTGTATTTCCGTCTTTAAAGGTTACCACAATGGCATCTTCTGGAATAGAATCATAGAAGGCATAAAGAGTAGTATCCTCATTTAAAGTAGTAGAGAAATTAAATGCTTCATAAATGTCTTTATTAGTTGACCACCCTTTAAAGATAAATCCTGGCTTAGTAGGTGCAGAAAATGCTTGAGCAGTTGATCCCTTTTCAATTGTATCTGTATGAAGAAGAGAATCTCCGTCCATAAAAGTAACATCAATCATTTCAGCTACAACTGGATTGTAGAAAGCATAGAGAAGAGTATCTTCATTTATTTTAGTTGAAAAATCAAACTCTACATAAGTATCTTTATTAGTTGACCAGCCTCTAAAGGTAAATCCTGGTTTGGTAGGAGCAGTAAATGCTTGAGCAGTTGATCCCTTTTTAATCGTGTCTGTATGAAGAAGAGAATCTCCGTCCATAAAAGTAACATCAATGGTCTCAGCTACAACCGGATTGTAGAAAGCATAGAGAGTAGTATCCTCATTTAAAGTGGTAGAGAAATTAAATTCTTCATAAGCATCTTTACTTGTAGACCAGCCTCTAAAGATGAATCCTGGTTTAGTAGGAGCAGTAAATGCTTGAACCGTTGTTCCCTTTTCAATCGTATCTATATGAAGAGAAGTATTTCCATCCATAAAAGTAACGTCAATGGCCTCAGGTATAGCATCAGGTGAAAAGAAAGCATAAAGTGTTGTATCTGCTGTAATGATCGTAGAAGGATTAAAAGCAATAAATGTATCTTTGTTTGTAGACCATCCTAGGAAGGTATGTCCCTGTTTTTCTGGATTATCTATTGAGCTTAAGGCTTTGTTTTCTTCTATTTCAATGGTTTTATAAACCTCATCAGCATTATATAAGGTTACTATATAGGTTTTTATCCATTTTGCATAGAAATCTGTATCCTTTGAAACTATGTATGGAAAGTGGACTGGATCTGTTAGATTGGAATCAAAATACCAGCCTTCAAGGATATAGCCCTCTCTTTTTTGTGCTATTTCATCCTCCTTTATTATATAGTCAGGTGAATATTCTTTTTCAATTGTAGTATAGGTTGAATCACTAATTTTATCTATATGATAGGTAATCGTATATAGTGTTTCTGTTGTCTTACAGGAAACGAGAATTATACCAAATAATAATAAAAATAACGCGAATACTTTCTTCATAAAATCTTCCTCCTAAGTAAGCGTTTTTGTTATTTTATCATAAAACAAAATTGTTTTAAATGGTTTTCTTTTATGAAAACTCATTTTCATAATGAAAAGTAAAGGATTTTATTATATAATTAGACGAAAGGAAGTGGTTTATATGAGAAAAATAGCTATACTTTTTTTGTTGATAATTTTTCTTTTTACCACGTCTTGTAGTCAAAAGGAACAAAAAGAAACCTATACCTTTTATGCTATGGATACCTTTATTTCTATAACCTTTTATAATACAGAAAATAGTGAAGAGCTTGCTAGAGGTGTAGAAGATATTTATATAAAT
>JAIEEQ010000022.1 GCA_029067355.1 Anaeroplasmataceae bacterium
GGTTCGGTGGTGTAGTGGTTAACATGCTAGTCTGTCACACTGGAGATCGCGGGTTCAAGTCCCGTCCGAACCGCCATTTAATTTAAAATTGCACCCTTAGATCAATTGGATAGATCGTTTGACTACGGATCAAAAGGTTAGGGGTTCGAATCCTCTAGGGTGCGCCATTAAAAAGTTGATATATCAGTTTATTTCAGGTTTCAATTTGAGAGAAACTGGTTAATTTAAAAAAAGTATCGTTTAGATACTCTTTTTTTATCTTTAGAGATTGATAAAGTCAATTTAAGAATATGATTTATGAAAAGCTTAACCAATAATTAACAATAATATAATATATAATTTTCATCTACAATAGACATTAGAAAAATCATTTCCCAATGTGATAATGTGAGTTTAAAAAGAGGAATAAATTTCTTTAATACTACTATTCTGAATGATATAGCAAACATTAAAGAAAAATATTTTATAGTAACTTTAGGATTATAGTTTCCATTTTTCCTTTTTTATTTCATTAGTTAATATAAAGATTGTTATTGCCGCGTTAGATTCAAAAAATATCTAATTCAGAAAAGAAAATGCTTATCAAATTCTTGATTGCAAAAATTTATTACTGAATAGCTATAGTCAAAAATCAAGTAGCAAAAATTATAGGCAAAAAATGAAAATCAAAGCTATCAAAAAATAAGAAATTGCTTAGAGAAACATTTAAATTTTTATAGATTACTAAGTTGCTGATTTACTCTTTATACTTTTGTATATTTTGTATATGTTCTTCATCAGATATGTTTAATTTGTATGTCATTAGTATTTCATAAACCATTTGGTAGTCATATTTGATGATATCGTTTAAGTTATAAATGTATTTAAAAAATTCTTCTATGGTATAAACTTCTTCTATTTGTTTTAATTCTTCTATGTCAGCTGTTCCTGTAAAAACTACTATATTTTTTATTGGCGTATTATATGGAAGAAAGTTATATAAAAATTTTATATGATTTGCATTTTGTCTTATTGGATTGTACATTTTTTCTTTATCATTTGGGTTATATACTATTGTCCAATTCAGATTGTCTTTGCTTCCGTATATTTTCCCCTTGTAGTTTTTTGTTTCAATGCAAATAATCTCACTAGGGGTTATTAATAAATGATCAATTTGAATGCTTTTATCTTTATAAAACGCTCTATAATTTTCAATTATATAACAAGTATTTAAATGTGAATACTTTTCTAATATTCTACTTATTTTTTTCTCACCTTCACAGCCTATATTTATACTTCTTTGATTTTTATATATTTTCGATTTTACGCTATAATTTGTGTTTCTTTCCCTTAGCTTCCAAATGCCTATGATAATTAATAAAATAATAATTATTCCACTAACCATCATTAGTCCCATAACTATTTCATACATTTTTCTTACTCCTTACTCATTATTGCCTATGTATTTTTATATGAATTATTTATGATTTGTTTAAATGCAGTCATATTGAATTTCTATACTCTTTAAATAATATGATAATTCTTATTTTTAATTCTTAAAACTGTATTTTACTTTTTCAAAACAGGAACAGCATCCAATTGATTAAATTCTGATTCAAAATCATCCTCTGGAATCCAGCCTTTACTAAAATCAACATCCTTGAACAAAGACGCTAATCCTGTAATTTGCTTTAGGCGTAAGACCTCATCCTTCTGCATACCTAGATGCTTACAAATCCAAGTATCTGACCTGCCAAGTTCATGAAGTTCACTAACAATATTGCTCATTAAATCTACATTATGAGTTCCTCTAGCACGATTATGACGAATCGTACTAGCCATACGCTTGTATAAGGGTTTATCTATAACAACAACTGGTAAGTGTCCATTTTCTCTTTCATAAATGTCCTTATATTCAAGCATAATTCTATATCGATGAAATCCATCCACAATAATATAGGTATCATTTTCTGCATCATAATAGCATACCACAGGCATGGTGTACCCATCTTCCTTAATGCTATCATATAAAAGCTTCATCTCTGGTGGTGCAACAGAGTTGGGATTATAGGAGTTTGGATTTATTTTTTCTATTGGCACTGCCTGAACATTATATACTGGACTTTTAGTACTCATTCTATTTCCTCCAATGCTAGATACTTCTGTTTAATTTGATCAAGATTTCTTTGTTGATCTCGTGTCAAGCCAAAACCCATACTTCTACACAAATGATCATTTTTTAAAATACAATAGCACATTCTTTTCCAAGAAGGGATATCTCTTGAAGTTTTAATGTCATCTGTATGATCTGGGATTTTTCCTAAAAAAACAACTCTTGAATTTTTGAATATTGTATAATTTGATACTCCATTTCTTTGAATGGCATACCCCTTTTCTTCTAGTTCTTGAATGGTTTCTTCCTCTAAGCCTCCACCTACATTATGCCAAAAATCAATAGAGGTCTTAAACTTCTTTAGATAGCCATTTCTGATTCTAGCTGGTAAGGTGGCTAGTAAAAATTTTGTATAAGATTCCCACGTATGCCCCTCTGGCAAAGTTACATTTCTATATCCAAGAGCTTTTGTTCTTCCATAGATTCCTGCAAAGTTTACTCCTTGTACACGACCAAGTAGCTTTCCCCATGTTTCTGGTTCAATGACACGATAATAATTAATACTATCCTTAGCATAATCATTAAAGGGAGATGCAACCCTCATCATAGAGGGTTTAATTCCTACCTGATAAAATAAATCATATAAAGGATTATAGTCATAGCCATTTAACGCAATAGCGTGCCAAACATCAGAAACGCTCCAATCATATAAGGGAGATGCACACCAAACATTTTTAAATTGCTGAGTAATATAGCATTGATGCTTGTACCCTTTTTTCTTATTTAAGAAGCCGCTATACCGATGCAAGGATTCATCTGCTCTAATTCCTAACAAACAAATGGTAGAAGTTTCTCCATGCTCTGTTCTATACCATCGTCCAAATTGCTTTGCTAAATCCTCCTGATGCATTTTGTATTTATAGGTTGTAATTGGATTTTTTTCTAAAGAAATTACATATTCATGCTTAGGCATAGGTCTAACCCAAATATCCTCACATCGATCATCCCAAGGATACCAATACATTTCATAATTACTTAAGGCTGTCCGTGTTGCCATAGGAAGGCAAACCCAATATAACTCGGCTTCATTTTTAATCCGTTCAAAGGTCTTTTCAACATATTTAGTAGTATAATCGTATTGTGCCTCAAAATCCTGATGAAAAACACCAATAACACGATGAGGATAGTATTTTCTTTTATAATCTAAAACTAGATTTAATAAAAGTCCACTATCCTTTCCTCCCGAAAAAGAAACAAAAATATTTTCAAATTCTTCAAATATAAATTTCAGTCTATTTTGTAGCATTTGATAGACATTTAATTCTAGATATCTCTTTTTCATTTTATACTCCTTAGCCTTATATGAAGTATATTATATCATAAATTGGTAAATTTTACCAATTTTTGTCAAAAAAGAAAATGTGCCTTATGTTCTTAGATTTTTATCTTTTTTTTGGGGCTTTTTTTCTTTGTACACGGCTTACAATCAATGCTTTAATCCGTAAAGGCAAAATACAGCTAAATAAATGTCTATTAGACACATCT
>JAIEEQ010000023.1:0-22218 GCA_029067355.1 Anaeroplasmataceae bacterium
GAAAAACACGCATAAAAAAGAACAAGATTTCTCTTATTCTTTTTGTTTTAATTTCTCAAAGGAATGATTTAATTTTATACTTATTCTGCTCTATAAAACTTCTGTGCTAGCAATTTTTCAAGAATTATAACACAAGTTAATTGAACTAAAAAAATCATTTCTAAAGGCTTCAAACTTCAAGCCAATATCTTTTCAAATTTTTTTGATAGTTTATATTATCAAATACAGTTTTTTCATAACGACCACCACAAGCTTCTATTGTTTTTGCACTCGCAATGTTAGTTTCTAGGCATGTAATCAGAATTTTATTCAATCCTATTTTTTTGCAAATCTGTAATGCATTTTTAAGCATTATTTTAGCATATCCCTTCCGTCTTTCAGAGGGCCTAACACAATATCCTATATGCCCACCATATTCAATTAAATACCCCTTAAGCTCCAAACGAATTTGAAGCAATCCTATTAACCTATCATTTTGATCAAATAGTCCATATTGTAAGGCTTTTGAATATCTAGGATCTTCTGTTTTTTCCATTTCCAGATTATATTTTAACCACTCTTCTGCTGAAACTTTCATTAAAATTCCAGTGCCATCCATTCCGCTTTTACATTCTAAAAATTCATTTTTATATGCTGTAATTTCATTTTTGTCCTTCTGATTGGGTTTTCTAAATACCATAGTCATCACCTCTCCTAAAATCAACTAAGTTTATAAAAATACTCCATTTTAGATGGTTCTTCATTTTTAAAATTATCTTATTTCTTCATTTAAATTTAAGTAGCTTTGAAATTTATATGTTTCTAAGAGGATGAACATTTTTAATACAAATCTGCATTAAACGTAGATTTATCAAGTTTAGTCCTCAAAAATATGGGTAATTGCTAATAAGAATGCTCCATTTCCTGGCAAATATATGGGTAATTCCTGTTTGGGAATTTGAGGATTATGGCCATTTCTTTTATAACTATTTTTCAAAGCAGGAAGCTTTAAAATTTTAATAGCTAGTTCTTTATCCCCTATATGATGTGCACTCATAGCTAGCATTGGAAAATCCCAACCCCAAGTATCTTCAAAGGTCCATTTTTTTAAAATCTTTTGCAAGGTATTTTTTATAATTGCAGGATGAGCAAGCGAGCTTTTAAAAAAGGAATACATACCTATCATCATTGGATGATCATGATTATATTTTGTATAGGTATCTGTGCATCCAATAAATGCCTCATAGCAATCATTATAAACAGGTAATGGTGCATAATTCAAAAGAATCTCATTAATCCTGGTTAAATCATACACAATATTATATTTCTTAGCCCACTTTTTAAATATCTGAAAAGCATAAATTGCATAGCACTCCTCAAAGATTGGTGTATCCTTGTCATACTCTATATTCTCATTTGCAGGAATCAGTGGAGAATCTAAATGATATTTTCCATTTTTGAGATAGAAAAAGCTAGTTAAGAAATCAATAATGCCTTTGCAGATTGGAAGGTAATCCTCAATATCTAGAGCTTTTTCATTTTGAATCAAAATTTCATCAATCATAACCAACAGATGTGGCATTTGCCAGATTAATAAACATCCAATATTTGAAGGTGTATCTATCCCTCTATAATCTGTCATCTTAGGAAGTCTTATCCCCTGATATCCCTGCTCTTCTGCTCTAGCACTACTAGAATCATAAAGTGATAAATACCATTTCATGGAAGGGAGTACATATTGATACAGACCAAACCGAATCAATCCTAAATGATGCCATATATGCATTTCTAAATGAAATTTTCCATACCATGAGTTGCAGGTTAAGCCTGTTTCAGCAGGAGGATATATTCCTAATGTATTTACTTTCATTAGATATAAAGACAAAACCATCCTTCGGTTTAATTCAATATCCCTTGTATCTATCTCCTTTGCTAAATCAAAATAATGGTTCATATGCTTATCCTGACAAAAATCCTTTTCTAATCCAATACAAAGTTGGCTATCCTCTTCTACTTCAAATATGGTTCCCTTTGCTTGCATATTCGTTTTATAAAAAATTTTGTAATGACAAAGCTCTTGTTCTCTTTCTATAAAATCCTTAGAAATTGTAAAATTAAAATCCTCTTCTTTTCCACCCTGAATAGAAGAATCAGGAACCAAAAAGAAAAGGCAAATGCTTAATCCTTTTATATTTGTTTTTACATGAATATGCAAATTATTATGCTGTTGTGGAATACTCGTTTCAACCCATACAGGATCTCCTTGATAATTAAACATACTTTCTATTTTTCCATCATACAAAAATAGCTTTTGATGAACATTTGTAATTTCACCTATATCTAAGGGCTTTCCTTGATACTGAAATACTAATTTAAATAAATCAAATTTAAAAACATCATCTCGAAATACAGAATAATCTTTTGCGGTGGTATCTGTCATATAACGAATGGATGAGCCATCAGATGCTTTAGCATAGGATTGAAATGGTAATTCGCCAGATGCCTTTCGATTTGCCCAATGATAATTGCTCATCGTACATAAGGGAATTGGTAAGTATTCTTTATAGAAGGTTTGTAATCCTGTAATATCACATGTAAAAGCAAAATTCCCGTTCCCTATGGTCAATGGGTTTTCTTTATCAACAAAATCATTTATTATATCAAACTGAGAAACAAAACTTTTTTTCATTTTTAATTCTCCTATCCTATTTAATTTTATAAATTGTCTAAAAAAACCTAACATATAAGAGTTAGGCTTTTTTTAAATAAATTTATTCATTAAATTCATCTACAAAGTTTTGTGTATATTTCTTCTTTGTCAATCCTTTAAATTGGACATTCTTAAGAGATACCTTATGCACATAATTAAAAATCAAGCCCTCTCCAACAAGCGGATCTAACCCATCCATCATAGCTGCAACACCAGAAACTGGATTTTGAGCATACTTAAATGCTACGTTTTCTAAACGAATAGAATGAATTGGAGCTTCTGGGAGTCCAAAAAATGTACCCGCTGCAACATTTACATTATCACATACAATATCCTTAAAACAGAAATCCCCTAAATATGGAGTACGCTCATCCACTGGCAACTTATCCTTTGTTTGAACATAGTTAGAATGCCCATCTGGATCACAGAAATAAAACATATTAATTACTAAAGGAGTTAAAACATGATTCATTTGAATGTTTTCAAAGGTTATACCATCAATTACCGCATCCTTACCTCTGCCTCTTCTTGTTTTAATTCTGAGTCCACGATCTGTTTGGTTAAATAAGCATTGAGAAACCTTAATATCACGAATACCACCACTCATTTCACTTCCTAGAACAACAGCTCCATGACCAAAATTCATAGAACAATTCCTGATATTGAAATTTGAGGAAGGTGTTTTATATTTACGACCCATATAAATTTTACCAGATTTGATTGCAATACAATCATCTCCAACACTAAAATAAACACCAAGAATATCAACCTGATCACAGGATTCTGGATCACACCCATCAGTATTAGGAGAATTTTTAGGGCTAACAAGCTTCATATCAATAAAACGAATTTGTGAAGAAAAATATGGATGTAAATTCCACGAAGGTGTATTAGTTACAGTAACTCCTTGGAATGAGATATTTTTGCAATGATTTAAAAAAACACCCCTTGGTCGCCAGGCACCTCTTTTTTGACGAACATCAATCCACCAATCTGCATTATGTGCATTACCATCAATAATACCTCTACCAATAATCTTAACATTTTCAACATTGATTCCAGTGATTATACTTGCAAAGCAGTCAAGAGGATTTCCCTCCCAAGAACCAAGATTGTACTCTCCTTTTTCATCAGTAGTATAAGTCATTCCTGGTAAAATAGGATAATTTTTCCGTTCAATATCTCCAATTAGTCTAGTGCTTTCATCTAACTCTATTGTTATATTACTTCTTAAGAAAAGAGGTCCTGTATAATAATCTCCCTTTGGAAATACAACGCGCCCTCCATCAGGACAAGCATAAATGCATGCTTGAATAAAATTCGTATCATTTGAAACTCCATCTCCCTTAGCTCCAAAATCATGAACATTTAAGCAGACATATTCAGAGTCAGTTACAAATTGAATCTCAAATCCATTTACAGATAAACAATACTCTGTGCTAGGAATCAAATGATAAATTGAATAAATATTTGTCTCAACATTTTTTTCAATAATCTGACCATTTAATAACACATCATAGGGAGCTGTTGAATAAACATCCTTATTTTTCATTTCAATGGTAACACTTGTTGAACTTTTAAATATTATATCAAACATTACTTTCACCCACTCTCATTTGCTTTTTGTAACGGTATCGTTTTACTAAATCTATGCTTACGTTCTTTATAAATAGGAAAACGAAATCAACTACGATATAGCATAATCCATACGTAAATGGTTCTATACCTGCATTTCCTGTCGTACCAAACAAATCTAAAACAAGTCCATTTGGACTTAACACAAATGCTGTAATAAAGAATAGAACTATGGAAACAACAAAATGATATCCTAAATTAGCAAATAAAGATAATATTCCCTTCACATTAACCATATTATATCGATGTGTATTATTTTTCCTAGAATACATCAGATTTACAATTGGTCTTATCATATAATTCATAAACAATCCCATAAATAATCCCAGTATGATAATTATTATAATATCTGTTGACAGAACGGTAAGTGGATCATCTCCTAGTTCTCCAAAATCTAAGCCTATTGATAATCCTCCAATCAAACTAAAGAAAACGGCAGCTGCCGCTGCCCAATACTTTAGTAAAAGAATGATTAGCCATGACGGAACTTTAGAAATCTTATCTAAAGCACTTGGTTTCTGTTCTGCAATAGTTTTTTCTTCTTTTACTTTTTTGCTCATTAAAATTTTACCTTTTTATAATTTCTATTATATTTAATGAATCCTAAGATACAACCAGCTAATGAACATATCATAGATAAGATTACTGAAACAATTGACATTATGGTTGCTGTATTAAATACATAACCACCTTCCAAGAAATGTCCACCTTGCTCCTGTGGTATTGTACATAGATAACTAGAATAGAATATTTTTTGAATCCATAAAATACCACATACAATTATTATAGCTGAGCATACCGTAGATATAACAACTGAGCCTAAATTTCTTTTAGAAGAAAGTGTTACTCCGTTAAATATATTGATACATCCCATTAATACAAGAATAAACATCAATAAACCAGAAAAATCTGCTTCATGAATTTGATTGTTCACAAGGAATGTTACATTACTATGAAAGCCAAGGAAAAAACCTATAAATAATCCTGGTAATGCAACTAAAATACCCGCTAATTTGCAAGGATTATATCGAAAGGAATCAATAAAGTTATACCAAATTCCATATAGATATGATCCGAATGTATTATTAGCAACTACTTTTTCAGCTGATTCTGTTTTAGAAACAGAAGTTTGCATAGGCTCTTCATTAATACTAGCAGTTTCTACAACTACATTTTCTTTTTTCTCTTCCATATTAACACCTACCTAATTCTAATTTCTGTTTCTTTGTCATAGAACAACATCTTCTCTGCTTGGAAACAAGCCTTAATTGATTTTTCTTTGATTTCATCTCTACCATTAATTTTAGCAATGATTTTTTCTCCACCGAATTCACCATACACTAATTTATAGGAACCTAGGAACTCATAATAATCAACATCCAAAGTGAAATTTTGTTTAGCATTTGCTTTTAAAGCAGCTTCATCTGTAAACACATAATCTGGTCTAGAAGCCATAACAACTTCCTTGCCAGCATAATCCTTTAGCATAGTTGATTGTTCCTTAGTAAGGCCTATTTCTGCACCAGAAATATGTACAAATTTAGTTACCTTATCATCAATTGTTCCATTATAGAAATTACAAGGAGGAGTTCCAATGAATCCTGCAACAAAAATGTTTTCTGGATACTCAAACATTTCTTTAGGAGTTGCAATCTGTTGTACATATCCATCCTTCATAACAACAATTCGCGATGCCAATGTTAACGCCTCAATTTGATCATGCGTAACATAAACAAAGGTAGATTGTAATCTATCATGTAATTCTGTTAATTCTTTACGCATCTGTCCTCTTAGCTTTGCATCCAAATTGGATAGAGGCTCATCTAGCAAGAAAACAACTGGATCACGTACAATAGCTCTACCTACTGCTACTCTTTGTCTTTGTCCACCAGATAACTGCTTTGGTTTTCTATTCAAGTAAGGAATTAAACCAAGAACAGTTGCAGCATACATAACCTGCTTATGAATAATAACTGGATCTGTTTTACGAATGGTTAAGGAGAATGCAAGATTTTGGTAAACCGTCATATGTGCATATAGAGCATAATTTTGGAATACCATCGCAATATCTCTATCCTTAGGTGCAACGTCATTCACTCGTTTACCATTGATAATTAAATCACCACTTGAAATTTCTTCCAATCCTGCAATCATACGTAGTGTTGTTGATTTGCCACAGCCAGAAGGACCAGCTAATACGATAAACTCACCTTTTTCTATATTGATATTAAAATCATATACTGCATGAAACCCGTTTGGATACACTTTGTTTACATCACGGAGCACAACGTCATAAATTGTTTCTTTTGATAATTCTTGATTTTCCATTGTTATACCCCCTTAGTCGTATCCTGTGTCGCCATATAAGCAGAATATTTTTTAGCCTTGATAATACCTATTACTCCTGCGGAAATAAATAAGCCTGCTGTAATTGCTAATAAAACAATAGCCATAATAGCTCTCACGTTTCCATCCTGTGGTAAGTAAGCCTGTGTTTGATAATCACCTGTAATTGTAGGTCCTAAATGCTTTGCAACTTCTGGATCATCAGGATTCTCTTTGAATTTTGCAAACCAGATCATTATTTCTAATGGGCACCAGAAAATTCTAGCAATACATACAGCACCAATACCACATAGTACATAGCTAAATTCTTTTGAATATGCTTTTACCTTTTCAACAGAAAGGAATCCAAACAAAAGGATAATAATATTACCTAAAATTTTTATTATAACTAAAGAATCCCATACAAGTGTATTTAAACTAATAAATGCTGCTAATACACTACATAAAATTGCACCCATTCCAAGTTTATATGATAAAGAATTCGTACGATATCTAAGCATCTGACCTTCAATATTATTCTGATCATAATAAATCTTTTCAGTTGTAGATCTTACTACTTCATTATTTTCTACATTATTATGCATTTGCATCTACCATCCTTTCAGAAGATATTTCTACGTTTGTTGTATCCTCATTAGTTTGGTCAATAGATACATCATTACTTTCTTCTTTGGAAGCTAATAACTCCTTACGAGTATCTAAATATCTATACACCGCATAAGCTATCATAGCGCCTGAAGCTACAATAAACAAAGCTATTATAACAATATAAATGATAAGAGGAGTTGCACTGACAGTAAATCCTGAGGTATCATTTGCAAGAAATTGCTCTGCCGCTCTATTATAATAATCGCCATTTGCTAAAGATCCCCAATTTAGAAGCTCATAATTTGCATTAATATCTCCAACACAAACAATTATAAATACAATAGTGATAATTCCCATAATGATGCAAACACTTGGACAAGCTACTCCAGATACCAAGTTGGAAATATAAAACTTCTTTCTTGAAGCATTTGCGCAAATTAACATTATTGCAACCATCACTAAGGAAACAGCACCAAGATATAGCATCATATTGTTTGCAATCTGTAAATCCACATTTGTATCAAACATAACACCATACAATACTTCATACTGCATATTTGTTTTTCTACAAAAGGTGCTCATTCCGGTTAAGATTGTTGGTCTACCAGTAATTAAAAAATCCTCAGTATAATCAACTGCTATCCTGTTATAAGTTGTCATAAATACACAACTTAAAATGATAAACATAAAACTAAAAACTGCAAAAAGAATATAAAACAATTTCGCATTTTTCTTTAGAAATTGGGTCATAATAAACCTCCTTAATGTTAAAAATTGGAGTAAGGATGGAAGATGGTTTATTCTTCCATCCTATACCAATTGAATT
Source organism: Anaeroplasmataceae bacterium (assembly GCA_029067355.1). GTDB lineage: Bacteria > Bacillota_I > Bacilli_A > Acholeplasmatales > Anaeroplasmataceae > Pelethenecus. Next base: position 8,085 of record JAIEEQ010000023.1, read on the forward strand.
AAATAATAATTTTAATTATTCTTGTGGCTTCTTAGCATCTAAATAATCGTTATAGAAGTCTAAATAAACTTCATTAGATTTTGTCCAAGAATTTCTTAATGACTCTTTGCTTGTTGCAACCCAACCATCATTGATTACGGCTCTCCAAGCTGTATTACCCATACCTTGCTTCCAGAAATCAACTAAAGTAGTAATTTCAGTTGTTGTTGCATTCTGCGCATAATATGCAGGAACAGTAGCACCAAATCCGGCAGGACGAGCTGTGGTAGCACAAACTAATGCACCTGAAGCAATTGCATTAAGTACATTTGCTAAACCTACCTGTCCAACTGGGTGAGTAACTTGGTAATCTAGACCATCAGAACGAACATGTCCCATACCTTGAGTTGTACCCATAACATCTCTCATCCAGTCATTCCAACCTAATTTAGAATTGTTGATTGCAGTAAATACTGCTTGCTTGAATTTTGGATAAGTTACACCAGCAACAGTGATTGTTCCATCCTGATAAGCAGCTGTACCATAGTCTTGGAGATTTGCTCCCTCTTTACCATAGAAGTAGTCAATTAATTGACAAGCAGCAATGATTTGATTCTCATCAGTGCTCTTGAATACAACAGAACCAGCACTCTTGAATGCACGAGCATCCTCAGTATATCTTGTATAAGCATAAGTATTGTCATTAATATAGTTCTCTTCCCATTTTGTAACAGGAGGTAAAACTGGTCTAAGACCATTATACTTAGAATTTGCAGTACCAATTCCTGATGCCTCATCTAGCTTGTTGTTAACAACCTGAGTAGCATTATAGTCATAGATCATTAATGCTGCACCACTAGCACCAGTTAAATATTGATAATAGAATGTTCCGTTTTTGCTTCCTTCTGCATCCCAACCATCAATAATTAAGCCTTCTTGTTTTAATTGATGTAATTTATCAAGCGCCTCTAATCCAGCTTCACTTGTACGAACATCAACTAATTTACCATTATTGTCATAATATAAGTAATCCTTTTCAGAAGTCAAACCACGAATACCCCAAATTTGAGCTAACTGAAGAATTGTAATAACACGGTTATTAGCTTGTCCACGTGGTACAATACCAAATACCTTATTCGCTTCGCCATATAAATAAACTGAGTTATTTACAGCACAACGCATTAAAGCAATCATATCATCAACTGAATAACATGCCTTCTCAGAATTGAATACTTCTGAACGCTTTGTATATTCACCAGACCACATATAAGCTGTATCAATATAATCTCTTAAAGCCTGAGTATAAGTTTTACCATTCTTAGTTGTTAAAGCATTTTGAGCAGCAATTGGGTTTGTTGCAGCCTTAACAGTTAAATCTTTTGCTTTTCCATTTTCAGAAATAAGCACTTTGTAATCCTTGCTTGTATCAATGAATGGCTCATAAGCAGTAGCAGCTGCTGCTGTTTCATCAAATGTAGGATTTTCTTCATCTAATAGTTTTTCAACTAATTCTGTGTTGAAAATGAACATTTTTTCAATAGTATCTAGACCATCGAAATATGGAGCCATATAAAGATTTCCATTTGCATCTACTAATTCTGCATAGATTGATGGATGCTCTTGGAAGAAAGTATATAAATTTGGCATATACTTAAAGTAATTTGCTAAATTTACAAGATGATTATCTGTTGCATACTTTACAGCATTTGCAGAGTTAGTCATCATAATATCAATACTTTCAATATTGCTATTTGATCCAATTGCAGTATAGATCTTATCTTCACTGTCCTGAGTATAAGCATCAGCAGTGAAATCACGTACAGCGTCATGAATTGTAACGCCTAACTTTGTTTGTACCTCACTCCACATAGGTAGTAGGTCGCCTCTTTGATAAGTTTTTCCATCAATTGGATTTTGATATGTAGCACCTAACTTGTTCTCTTGTCCAGTATAAGTAACACCCGCTTTTGCTTTATAGTTGATGTACATATTCATTGTTTTGCCATTTAGACGGCTTGTTGTATCAAACTCAATATCTGGTAATTCAATTGAGCTACCACCAACTGGAGGTTTTACAGCTGGTCTTGTACTTGTTCCGCCACCACAGCTTGCTAATGTAACAACAGATAATGCTGCAACACCAGCTAAAATTAACTTCTTTTTCATTTTTTTCCTTCCTTCTTTCTTTTTTTCTATTCTTTAACTCCACCAACATTAACACCCGCTGCAAAATACTTTTGAATTTTTGGGTAGATAATGATGATAGGTATGATAGAACAAACTAATAATGCATATTGCATTGAATATGGTGAATAATTCACCTCAGCAGATACCTGATCGGACATGACATCGTTTAATACAGTACGTATATAAACCTGCAATGGCTGATCATCAGGTCCTAATAGCATCTGTGCCCATAAATAACCATTCCAACGAGAAATCGCATAGAACATAGTAACTGTGGCAATGGATGCCTTTGACATTGGTATATATATCTTAGTAAGTAACTGGAATTCAGTAGCACCATCAATTGTTGCGGCTTCTTCTATTTCTGTTGGAACAGATGAGAAGTAATTTCGTAGCAATATGATATTAAATGCATTAAATCCTAAAGCAATAATATACATATATCGGTTATCTACACCTAAAGACACAAAATTGTTATAGGTTGGAATCATACCAGCACTAAACCACATTGTGAATACAAGCATAAAATTAAATCCTCTACCAAACATCAATCTTGATTTGGAAAGAGCATAAGCACCTGTAATTGCTACTAGCATAGATACTAATGTACCATACATTGTATAGAATAATGTATTACAATAGGATAACCAGAATCTAGATTCACTAAAAATCTGTGCATAGGCATCAATCTGCAATCCAGTTCCCTCAGCATTCGGCCATAAGTAAACCTTACCCGTATCAACAGCTGTTTTACTTGAAACAGAAGCTGACAAAATAAATATGAATGGATACAAACAAATTAATGCAAATAAGGTCAATACCACATAAGATACAATTTTAAATATAATTTCAGAACGGTCTAATCTTTTCATAATTCGTTTCCTCTTTTCTACTAGAATAATGAAGTAGATGATACCCTTCTACTAATTGCGTTTGCACCTAATACAAGACACATTGCAATTAATGAATTAAATATATCAGCAACAACACCTAAATTTTGTGCAGCACCATTTGCAATCGTAATCTGATTATTCTCACTTCGACCAGAACATCGATATACGAATGTGGATATAACCTCTGAAGTTTCATAAGAAGCTTGTTGGTTACCCACTAATAGAATTATCTTCTCATAACCAACATTCAAAATCTGACCAATACGCATAATCAGCATTATAGTAAGTGTTGGTGCCATACCTGGTAATGTTACATAGCGAATTTGTTGTAACTTGGATGCCCCATCAATTCTTGCCGCTTCATAATTCGTTGGCGATATTGCCATAACCGCTGCAAAGTAAACAATTGATCCATAACCTGCACCTTCCCATACACCAGATATTTGATAAATAGGTCTAAAGAAACGTGGTGCAGCCAAAACATCTGCTCCTAAGTTATTCATTCCCATCGCTGATAGCATTTGATTGATAATACCTGCTGAATTACTTGCTGTTTCTCTTTGACACCATAGAGTAATCAATGTTGTAACAACTACTGCTGATACAAAGTGTGGCAAATAGCAACATACCTGTAAAATACTACGATATTTTTCATTCTTAATTTCACTGAATAATAATGCAAGGAAAATAGGAATTGGGAAACCAAACAATAAACCATACATACTATTTACAAATGTATTACGGAATGCTCTCCAGAACTGAGAAGCAAATGAACCTGTAAATAACATTTGTGCATAGAACAATCCATTCCATTGGTCATCTCTAAATTGTCCTGCCTCTTTCCATTTAAATCCTTGTAATATACCCGCAATAGGTAAGTACTTATAAAGTAGGAGGAAAGCAAGCATTGGAATCAACAATACATAAAGCCTCCAGTCTTTAGCTAATGTACGAAGAGTCCTTTTCCAGCGTTCGCGTTCTACTTGATCAACGACTTTTTGATCAACTACTTTCTCCATCTTTAAAATCTCCTTTCTCTTTTTCTACAACCTCTTCTATATTCATTCTAAAATCAGCATCTTTAATTTCTTGATTTCTTTCTTCTAAATCTGCCACAATATCAATTAAAACATTTTGTTTTCGCAAACAAAACACTCCAACAAATAAAATAACAAAAGAAAATGAATTCCAAGCAAGAAATCCCAACATAAAGAATTGTCCAGTAAATGCTAAGAATAGCAATGACAATGTCAATTGAGATATTACCACATCAATCAAACAAAGCAACAAAGTCAGTCGAATGCTTTTGAAGGTTCTTCTATAATCTATATATTTAAACCAAAGCAAGTTGACTGCCAATGACAACAAAGATCCTAATGTAGATATATACAATTGCCAATTATATAGGCCTCGATATTCTAAATGGGAATTAAAAAATCTTCCACTTATAATTGTTGCTAATGCCAAGAAAGGCGCAACAACTAAGCCTTTCCATTTCCATCTTGTAATAGAAATCATCATTATCAATAAAGAAATAGCGGTAGTAATCATAGTTGCTGTTAGCATTTTGTTAAAAACAAATACGCCAAGCGCCTCAATCACAACTCCAATTCCTATTAATAACAATAAATCTATCAACATATATTTTTTTAACTTCACTAAAATTCCCTCTTACCCTTAAAATAATTCGTTTTAAGCATTACTTGGTAAAAGCCATAAACGTTTCATGACAACGCTTACAAATTTCCATCAACAATTATAGCACGTTTATTTTAAGGTGTAAATAGAAAACGCTTAATTTTTTTTAAGTAATGTTTCCAAATTTCTCCAATTTAGGACAATCAAGGGGACAGAAGCCCCCTTGTAGCTCCCAAAAAATTTATTTTAATGATATGGTTTTAGTCGTTTCATCAAAGCTCCAGATATTCTCTAAATCATAATGTACTGTATCTTTAAAGAAATCAATATTTGATAAATTACTTTCAAAATCAATTGTAGTGCTATCATAATCAGCAACATATTCTCCAATAGGAGCATAGCAGTTTGTTACAAAGGTAAAGCCCTCACCAATTCTAGTAGTTGATCTACCAATAATTGGACTACAATTCTTAAGAGCAATTGTAAACTCTGTCTTATTGTATTCACATTCAAACTTACTTACACAATTTTCAATGGTAATTAAACTATGTCCATAATTATATCCACCTAAGATACCACCAGCATAGGTACCAGCCACAATCTTGCCCTCATAATAAACACGATCAATATGTAACGTCATCCAGCTTGTTCTATTATCAAAACGGCCAACAACACCACCTACATATTGGTCAGCTGATGTACCCACATTTGTTTTAATATAGCAATTGGAAATATCAATGGACAATTCTGTTGCGCTAGTTTCATTTTGAACAAAGCCAATAAGTGCAGCTGATCTTGAACCGCTAATCATATGATTATCATCATTTACAACAGAAATTTGTGAAAAATAATTTCTGCCTACTCCAGCCTGTCCAACCAAGGCTCCAATTCTATCAGAGCCTTTAGCATTGATATTGGTAATGTGGACATTATGAACATATCCACCAGACATAGTTCCTATAATCCCCACTCTTTGTGCATCTTTGCTAGCACTATTTAATGTTATTTCCTCAAAATCAAGATTCATTAAAGTACCATTAGACATTTTATTAATCAAGCATGGTGCTTCAGTTGTTATATTACTTACCTTATGTCCTAATCCGTTCAATAAGCCCTTGAATTGTGCTGAGCTTGCTCCCCATGTAAAGTCAGTAAAATCTAAGTCCTTTGTTAATGAATAAATTGTCGTACCATCAGATGAACCTGTCAATAATCCATAGAATGCCTCTTCTGAATCTATGCTTTGTACACTTATTTCTTTGGTATAAACATCAGTCATTTTAGTTCCACTATTATTCTCTATTACAACATGGACGAAATATCCCTTATCATTAGAGCATTCATAATCAAAGGAAACTAAATCATCTCTAAATTCAAAGACTTTTCCATTTTCCTTGATTTGCTCAGGTGTACAACTCTCTTCTGGTGAAGCTAAAATATGAGCTTTACCAATTGGGTAATCCATTTCACCAGAAAGGTTAAATCCATCCCGGTTTACAGATAAATCAAAATCACTTGAGAAATCAACTGCAAAGGTAGGATTACATACATACACCTTATAGCTATATGATTTTGTCTTTGTTGGATCACTCTTTAATTGAACCTTATGATTAATTGTATATACGCCTGGCTTAGAAGTGTAAATATCATTTACAGTATATTCAGTAGCATTTTTATTTTCCTGATATAAATAAGTTGTTGTTAAATCATACAAATCCCTAGATAATTCCTTACCAGAATAATCTGCAACATTTGTAACAACAAGCTTTGGCTCATAAAAAGCATCATATTGATCGATAATCACTTTATTATCTTCAACGTTTCTAACATACATTTCTCCAATTCCAGGAGTATCCTGCATTATAGTTAATGTGAATTCTTTTTTTCTAGTGTAATTGTTATACTCAATTTCTGCTGTTAAGGTTACTTGCTTTGATTCACTTGTTCGATATACAGATAGCATAATCTCTCTAGTTCCAGAGATTGAATTTATAATTTCATCCCCAACAGACAATACCTTTGGATCAGAAGAAACCCAGTTGATTTCACAACCAGCAAAATTTGCAGGAGCAAGGAAATCCTGATATACTGCTTTAGAATTACAATTTACGCGTAGAGCATCATATGCAGCAATGACATGAATTTCATCAGAAGCTGTTCCTTCTTCTATCACACTTGGAACATAGTGTTCATACTCATCATAGCTTGTCTTTGTCAAATCTGCTCCTATATTGGAGGACTTTAATTCACCTGGTACTAAGCTTAGGAAATCTCCTAGCTGAACAGAACCATCCGCATTACGCATAGTCTTATGAACATCTCGATTGTTTAATCCATTTACTGCTTCTAAGGACTTAAACATTTCATCATTCATTTCAATAACTTCACCAAGTTTAGTATTATCCATACAGGAAGCATCCATATGATCGCCAATTTTATAGTATCTATTGCTACCAGCATAGAAAATTGAATTCTCAGTAGACCCTAAGTAGCGGTCTGGTTGAGCAGTAGCATTAGTAACATAGGATAAAAGATTTGTATAGTTATTGTAGCTCTTTTGATCACGTGCAATATCAAAATTACTTGATTCTGCTTCATTTGAGCCTTTTACAGTCTCTTCAGGTGGAATTACAACACCATTTTCATCTATGGAAGCACAGTTATTATAGGTAGTACAATTATTTACAGAAATCACTCCTGGATTAGAATTGTCTCCAATACCATGTAAACGATTATTGAACGCAACGCAGTTTTCTAAAACTACGTCTCCCTTCATCGTACTTCCACCAAGCTTAAAGCCAATACCATCACCATCACGGGTAATGAAACGCTCTACACCTGCCTCAGTAGTTTTATTTAAAAGGAATCCATTTTCAAAGGATACACAGTTATATAAGAAAACTGTACCAATATTACCACTATCCTGCTTAGCAAATAAATCCCACCCATCGTCACTATTACGATATGCAATACAGCCATCAAAAACATTTCCATATCCAACAGTAAGCTTTGCTGCAAATCCATCCGCGTTTTCACCAAAAGTAACATCATCATAATTGTTATAAGATGTACAATTCTTAATCAAATTATAGGAAGGCCAATCCTTAATATTATCAAAGGAGCCTGAAGCACGTCCTAACTGAAGTCCTGTATCACGATTTTCATGGAATAGACAATCTTCAATAATATTATGGCTTCCACCAATATATAATCCATTATCACCAGCATTTACAATCTCTATATTTTTAAAATGCCAATAATTTCCATCTAATTCAATACCACGATTTAAGCTATTAAATTCTTGAGCACTAAAGTCAAAAATTGCCGCCTCAGTTGTAGAGTCGTTTTCTATGGTAATGTAATTAAATGCATCACCTGAAGCAGAAATATGCAATTTTTGAGGAACCATATATCGACCAGGTAAAACCTTTAAAGTATCTCCCTTAGTAAGAGCATAAACTCCTGTTTGAATATCATAAGGACGCTCTTCAGAGCCATCATTTGAGCTTTGCCCAGTAGGACTTATATAAATTGTTTTAGCTCCTTCTTCTGCTGGCGGAGTTGTTTTATCCTGACAAGCCGCAAGGCTCAGTCCCGCTAAAAGAATTGTTGGTATAATTAAAATTTTTCTTTTCATATTTATTCCTTACCTTTCCTTAAGCCTTTACAACAAGTGAAGTGATTCTACCTGCTCTAGTATTAGAGATAGTTGTTGCGTTTGCAACATTAGTAGAATCGTCAATACCACTCACAAAGGCAATAAAATAGGTTCCTGCAGTTAAAGAATATTCTACTGTTGTTCCATCACTTGAACCAAGAATAGAAACCAATCCCGTAGATGTTTTAGCAACCGTTGGAGTAATTGGATCCTGCAATTCTCCAGCCTCATTTGTTACACTCAGCAAGGATGTATTTGAAGATCCATTAGAAGATGCAATTATGGTAAGCTTAGCTGTTCCCTCAATTGTAAACTGAATTGAATTTCCTGGAGCAGCCTCAACAGATCTTACTTGAGTATGTGAACTATTTAAATATTTTAATAGGCTTCCTGATATGGTGAAGAATTCATCAATCTCACTTGCAGTCATTTCCTGCTTATGATTAGATGCAATAGTGGCATCTGTAACCTTTAAATCAGTAGCAACTATTTTTTTATCAATTTGATATTCACCCTGAGGATTAGGTAATACGGTAACATCAACACGGATTGCTTGGGCACTACCCATCTCTGAATAGGTTACTCTGACTGTCTTGCTCCCAGCGGAGAAAGTATCAATCGTTGTATATCTAAACTTATCATTAGATACCTCTGCCTTGGCTCCACTCTCATAGGTAACCTCAATTATCCAATCATCTGTGCTGAATCTAGATCCATATTCAAATTCAGTTTTACCACTCACAAAGCTTATGGATTTCACAGGATCTGTAATTGTAATTAGAACAAAATTTTTAACGACAACAGTTTCCTTTGCTTCACCTACTGAGTATTCTTGAGAATAACTGATTACTAATGGATAAATGTTTGGTTTCGTAGTATCAACTGTCGTAAAATCAACTTTATACTCTTCTGAAGTTAGTTCTTGAGTTGTGTCATCTGAAAAAACAGCTGTAACTGATATATCTGAAACATCTACTGTTGAATTTATTGCATAGCTGGTATTTCTTTTTTCTACCTCAAGACCAACAACATGCGGTTCTATTGTTTCGGCTAATGATGTTACCTGAACCTCATAAGAGTTTCTCTTTACTCTTCCCTCAAATGTATAAGATACGATTATAGGATAGGAGCCAACAACTTCATTGTCAAAACTCTCATAATTAATTTCAGCATCGCTTGAAACATCCTCTGATGTTCCATCATTGAATCTAGCTATTACCACTAAGTTCGTACTACTGAACTCCTCTCCCAAGAAGTAAGATCTCTTGGCATTCGTTGTATTAAGCTGTACAGAACTTATCGCTTTCTTAAGCGTTGGTGCTGGCGGTGTTATAGGTGGCTCTTCCACAGGTGGCTTGTCTGTTTGACAAGAAACCATAAAAAAAGCAATACTGCCAACAAGTAATAAAGATGCTATTACTTTACCAATTTTTTTCATTTTTTCTTCTTCCTTCCTTCACCTTAGCTAAACGTAAGGCAATATCGAAAACTGCATAATAGCGTTTTCATTAAATATAGATATATTTTAGCATTTAAAAACTTTCTAGTCAATAATTCTAAAAACTTTTTTATTTTTCTAGAAGTTTTTATTTTCGATAAAGAAGTTTTTTTATTATTTTCAAAAAATTATATACAATTTTTGGGAAATCTCATATAATTATAGTTACGTGAAATAATTGTAGAAAGGAAAATGATTAATTTAGCAATAGGTTGCTGAATTAATTTACTTATGTAAAATGATAATTGAAATATCTCCTGACCAAAGCATTACTGAAGCCATAAAGCAGTTAAATCCTAAGGATGTTTTAGTCTTAAATGATGGCATATATAACGAAAAGGTTGAAATTTGGAATTCAAATATAACTATAAAGGCCAAAAATTATTTAAAAGCCAAAATCATTCATAAGGATTATTATCATAAGATTATGCCTGATAACAATGAATGTAATACATTTCGTACCTATACACTCTATGTAGGGGGAGATTATGTGAAGTTAGAGGGGCTCGACATCCAAAACGAAGCCGTCCCATCTTGTATATATGGGCAAGCAGTTGCCTTACATGTAGATGGAAATCATTTTCTATGTGAGCAATGTAGAATTGCTAGTGCGCAGGATTCCCTTTTTACAGGTCCAATGCCATCAGACCTTCTTCTACGTTATGAGGGATTTTACCCACCTGAAAAAAGAAAAGGGACTCCATCTAAGCAAATCTATCGTCAATGTACCATTATAGGTGATGTTGACTTTATTTTTGGTTGTGCAACCGCATTTTTTGATCAATGTAAAATCATATCTTTGGATCGTGGCTCTACAAATCCAACTTATGTCTGTGCCCCAGCTCATTCTAAGGAACTCTCTTTTGGTTATCTTTTTTATAAATGCAGTTTTCAAGGAAATGAACCTGCCTATTTAGCACGTCCATGGCGTGACTATGGCTGTGTAGCATTTATAGAGTGCAAATTAGACGAACATATTCTTCCAGAAGGGTATAACAAGTGGGATAATACCCATCGTGATAAAACCGCAAGATTTTATGAATATTCAACAGAAATAGACACTTCTCGCCGAGTTTCTTGGGCACATCTTCTTTCCTCTGCTGATGCAACAAAATACCTCAATAAGTTTTTAAGTTTTTTAGAAGAGAATGACGAGAAATAACACATTGTATAAGAAATCTCATTTCTCGACAAAAATTTCTAAAAATCTTACTTTTCTAGCAAATAATTTTATATTTTTTTGTCGATTTGATAAAAAGTTTTTATAAATTTTCAAAAATCTCTTGTATTTACTTAAAATATCCTTTATTATATCAATTGTAAATATGGGAGGAAAAATATATATGACAAAAATTATTGTGGCTGACGACAATAGAGAAGTATTATCCATGGTCAGTGAATTTCTAAAAATGCAACCTAATATGGGGGTTGTAGAAACTTTTACCGGAGGTAAGGAGCTATTAACTTACCTTGAATCAAACACAGCAGACATTGTATTGCTAGATGTGTTTATGCCCGATCTTGACGGAATTAACGTTATGAGTGAAATCAAATCTAATCCTAAGTATAATCGTCCAAATAAGATTGTAATAATCACTGCTTTTAATACAGAATCTCTAATGGCAAAGGCTTCTGCACTTGGTGCAGATTACTTTATAGTAAAGCCTATTGATTTAAATAATCTTCACAAGACTTTAAATCAATTAATCAGCGAGGAATCCTCTAAAGGAATCACCTACAACTTAAAAGAAAAAAGCAAAGCATCAAATGTAGATTTAGATACAGAAATTACTGAAATTTTGCATGAAATTGGTGTTCCTGCACATATTAAAGGGTATTTATACTTAAGAGAAGCAATAACCATGGTGTACAACAATGTTGATATTTTAGGTGCAATTACAAAATATCTTTATCCAACAGTAGCAAAAAAATATAAAACAACTTCTTCTCGAGTAGAACGTGCAATACGTCACTCTATTGAAGTTGCTTGGAATAGAGGAAATGTAGACGCAATTTCCCAAATCTTCGCTTATACGATCAGCTATAATAAAAGTAAACCTACAAATTCAGAATTTATTGCAATGATTGCAGACAAGCTTAGACTTGCGCATAAGGTTGTATATTAACAAAAAGTCCTAGATAAAGCATCTAGGACTTTTTTGTTTTAAAGCATAATTGATACAAAGTTTGCTCAAAATCTAGCTGGTTCATAAGCTGATCAAGTTCTTCTTTTAACTTGGTAGAGGAAGTAGAATGCTTCAATATTGCACGAATTAAAACATTTTTTGGAGTAGCCTCCCACTCAACAAATTCTAAAATCTGCGTTTTATATCCATAATATTCTAAAATATTTGCACGGATGGCATCTGTTAATATGGCTGAAAATCGTTCCTTTAATATGCCATACTTGCTAATAGGAAACAAACTAGTATTCTTCAATTGCAAATTAATTTCATGCTGGCAGCAAGGTACAGAAAAAATGTATCGGCAACGCATTTGTATTGCATGGTATAAAGCATAATCCGTTGCTGTGTCACAGGCATGGAGAGTAACAATCATATCAACTTCTTCCTCATCTTTATACTGAGAAATATCACCTTTAAAAAATTTAAGATGAGTATAGCCATATTTTTGAGAAATACGATTACATTCTTCTATAACGGATGCTTTCAAATCTAATCCAATAATTTCACAAACCATTTTTTTAACATAGGTCAAATAATAATATAGGATAAAGGTTAGATAGCTTTTTCCACAACCAAAATCAATAATTTTTAATTTACTCTCATTTCCTATGCTATCCTCTATCATCTCAAGAAAACGATTAATTTGCTTATATTTATCAAATTTTGACTTTACAACTCTTCCATCTGAGGTCATTATACCTAAATCAACCAGCGGAGGAATTATTGTCCCCTCCTCTAGTAAATATGTTTTTTTCTTATTATGCTCAAGAACAACGAAATCATTTTGTTGTTGTCTACGATTCGTTAAAAGTTTTCCCTTGCTGGTTATTTTATAAGAATAACTAAAATCCTTTGTGATAAGCTCTAAGCTATTAAATTGTTCTTCTAGCAGTTTTGCTAAGTATGCCTCTACATCTTCTAGCATAATGTTTTCATGAAAAACCTGTTGATTTGTATATAAGCTTACCTGAATAATTTCCTGTTCCTTTATAAGGATTCTTTGAAGCTTTGCCTTGCTATATTTTTGATTTTTTGTTTTCGGTATAGAAAATGTTCCTCGTATAATGTCCTTTGGAAACATAAGATATATCCTCCTATTTAAATAAAATGGACATCAGTCTATCTGATGTCCCATTTTGTTTATCTGTTCTTATTTCTTTTCTTCAATTTCAGCATTCTTAAAATAAGAAACAACAGACAAAGCAGCAGATTCAGCTACTTGCTTGGAATTATAAGACTCTCCAATTGTTGCAAGTCTTCCACTAGCTGTATATAAATTGTAATGGAAGTTTCCATTCTTATCCTTTAATATTTTAAAAGATCCAGTCTCAACATTTTTCTTAAAACTTTCAATGGAGCTCATTGCACCACTCTTTGAAGTATATCCCTCTGCTTGACATAAAATCTGTCCATTAGATGCCTTCAAATCCCAGCTAAACTCTCCATCAAACTTTTCTATTACATATTTTCCGCCTGGCTTTTCTTCAACCTTTGAAATATCCAAATAAGCCTCTACAATATTATCCTGATTTGCAGGGGTTTCTATTTCAACAACGTTAGCCTTTAAAGCAAATTTTTTAAAGGATTCAGAAGAGCGAACCGCACTCTTTTCTGTGGAATAGCTAGAACCTAAAGCTAGTACTCTATAATTCTTAGAAGTCAATTTAAACTTATACATACCACGCTTATCCTTGAAAATGCGAATTTCACCAATTTCTACATTTCTCTTTACAGCATCAATAGCCTTCATTGCACTATCCTTTGTTGTATAAACTTCACTTACAACAAGAATTTCTCCATTGGATGCCTTCAAACGATATTGATATCCATCTCCACTTGGATAAACTTCAAACTTACCTGTGTAAGTTCTACCCTTAGCCGTTTCTTCAGTCGTCTTAGGAGTAGAGGCCTTCTTTGGCTCTTCTTTCTTTTCTTCAGCTGGTACTACTTTTTTTGCAACTGGCTTCTTCGCTGGAGCCTTCTTTGGCTCTTCCTTCTTTTCTTCAGTTGGTGCTACCTTTTTTGCAACTGGCTTCTTCGCTGGAGCCTTCTTTGGCTCTTCCTTCTTTTCTTCAGTTGGTGCTACCTTTTTTGC
>JAIEEQ010000023.1:22318-23799 GCA_029067355.1 Anaeroplasmataceae bacterium
AACTGGCTTCTTTGCTGGAGCTTTCTTTGGTTCTTCTTTCTTTTCTTCAACTGGTGCTTCATCTATAACTGGATCCGTTCCTGCTGTTTCTTTAGTTTCTTCCTTTTTCTCTTCAACTGGAACTGCTTCTATAACGGGATCCTCTGCTGGAGCTTGTTTTATTTCTTCTTTTTCCTCTTTTATTGGAGCCTCCTCCAAAGCAGGCTCTTCTTTCTGAGTCTTATCTGTACTAGGTTCCTCTGTTGTCTTTTCTTCTTTTATGACTTCCTCTTTTGGACTCTCAGCACTATTTTCTGCTTGCTCTTTTTCTTTTGCAGCAGCCTCTAATTCCTCATATTTTTTATCTCTTTGTTTTTGAACAATTTTTGATGCTATAAAAGCTACAATGATTAATACTAAAATTACGGCAAGAGATACAAAAAAGACTATATCTACATTATTGGTAAAAAAACCACTGCCAGCTAAAAAATTTAAAAACATAACTCCAACACCTCTTCTATTCATATTCTATTGATATTATAACTTAATCATAAACTTTTTTCTACAAAAAATAAAAAAAATTACAACATTTATTATATTTTTTTTCATATTGTCCTAAAATTTATTCTGAAGTCAGATTTGAACGCGGAAAAAAATTCATTTTTGCAAATCAATTTTCTATTTGCCTCAAAAAATGAACAACCTAAAAGCATAATCATGCCCAAAAAAGTATATTAGCATTCTTCTTCTTTTATTCCTTACTTCATACAAAAATGAATAAAATTAAATTGTATAAATTAACAAGCCGTGATATAATCCTTAATTGAAATCAAGGAAAGAGGGGATCCTAATGAACATCTATGTAGATTTATTTTTAACCTTTTTTAAATTAGGGGCAACAACCTTTGGTGGGGGATATGCTATGATGTCTCAAATTAAAGAAAGTGTAGTAGATAAAAAAGAATGGCTTACTAATGATGAACTTTTAGAAGTTTTTGCAATATCTGAATCCACTCCAGGTCCCGTAGCCATTAATATGGCTACCTATATTGGCTTTCAGAAGGGTAAAATACTTGGAAGCCTACTAGCAACACTGGGTGTGGTTTTGCCTTCCTTTATTATCATCTATATAATTTCATTATTTTTAAATAAATTTTTAGAAAATCCATATGTTGCCTATGCTTTTGTAGGTATAAAGTGTGCTGTGGCATTTTTAATTCTAAAAGCTGGTCTAAATCTATTCAAGAAGATGAAGAAAAGTGTGTGGCAAATCACTATATTTAGTGTTGTTTTAGTTTTGATGATTTTATTAGAACTTTTTTCAAAAAGCTTCTCTTCTATCTATCTCATTATTATAGGTGGTTTAATTGGAATAATTGTTTTAACCGTACAAGATCACCTAAAAAGAAAGAGAGATGAAATACAATGATAAACCGGCCCCCGAGGCCAAGAAACCTGGGGGATGGCGGGATAATCGTGAAAAAAAAAAAGGGGGGGGGGGG
>JAIEEQ010000024.1 GCA_029067355.1 Anaeroplasmataceae bacterium
ATTATGAGGTTATATATAGTAGGAGAGTATATTTAGCATAACAGGTTGACTTGTTTGAATCAGGGTAAATAAAACCATCTGCAAAAAATTTTATCATTCTACCAATATAAAACGAAAAGAAAATTCGACAAAATAGTTCTTATACTACTTCGGATATAGGGGAAAAGACGATGGAAAAAATTTCAATATTGGTCATTTTAAATCACACACAGGAAAATATAATTCCTTGCTTAAATAGTCTTATAAAACAATCCTATGTAAATAAGGAAATTATTGTTCTACATACAGGAACTAAGGGAGAAAAAAAACAGATTTCTCAATGGCTTCAAACTACACATCATCCTATTTCAATTTATGAACAACGAAATGCCTCCTTAGCTGCATTAAGAAACCATGGCATCTTTCTTGCAACAGGTCAATATATTTTATTTGTTCTTCCATCAGAAGTTTATAATCACTATGGACTTGAAACCTTATTCAATCAAGCAAAAGAGGCAAATGCCGAATTAGCAATTGGAAGCTTTCTTCATTCCTCTTATAGAGGATATCAAAAGGATAGAGTTTATACCCTATCTAGTATCAAAGACTATAATTTTCTTCAGCATAATATTTTAGCTTGCTCTACTCTATATGGAAAACTTTATAAAAAGGAGCTATTGACAAATCTTAAATTCAAAAATGAAGTCTTTCAAGAAGAAATCTTTAACTTACATTATATTCAAAATGCTAAAAAAATAGCAACTTCAGAAAAAATCATTATGGAAGTACAGGACATCAAAGCTCAGCAGAATCTGCCTAAGGAAAGATACTGGGCACAGCATCTACCCATGCTAGATTATCGGAAGAAATTCTATAAAAAATATAAAAAGGAATTATCCAATCTGGCAGAATCAGAATTTATTTATTTTAGAGTCATTGATTATCTAATATGTGATTTAATATTATCTGCTAAAAACCAGCCCCTAGAAAATATGGCAATGGAATTTTATCAGATTATCCAAACAGATTTTTTTATAGAAGCTACTCATAATTTACCAAGAAATGGTGTAGAGTGGAAAGAACTTGAAGCCTCTTCTTCTTTAAAAAACTGTCTAATCTTTTCAAATGCATTAATATATCAAATTCCTAGCATTCTTGAAATGTATCCTCAAATATCTGATTTTGACCTATCCTATCTATTATTTATAAAGCTCTTCTTTCGACAAACTGGAACTATGAACTTAAATGATTATCTATGTACTCTACGTGAGGAACTGAATCTAAATCGCACAATTGAAGCACGTTGTATCAATCAGCTGGAAATCTAAAAGCCTACATCTTAAGGCTTTTTTTATTTCAAAAAAATTAAAAAGAGGACTAAACAGCATAAAAAGCATATACAATCACTTATCAAACCAATCACATAGGCATGGCGAGTCTTTCTAATACCAATACTACCAAAATATAGCCCCATCACATAAATCGTTGTATCACTTCCCCCTTGAAGAATAGAGGACGCCATCCCTGCCTTGCTATCAGGACCATATTGCTTAAGAATTTGGAGCATAATTGACATACTTGCATGGGAGGAAGCTGGACGAAATGCTCCTTGAATAAAAAGCTCATTGGGTATTTTAGAAGTATGAATTAAATCATTTAATAATCCACTCGCCTGAAAAACATTTACAGCAACTAGCATACAAAGAAGATAAGGAAAGATGGTAATTCCCTCCTTCATTTGATACTTTGCCCCGTCAATAAAGGAGTCGTAAACATTCGTTCTTTTGAAAATTCCATAAATTAAAATAAGTAAAATAAAGCCTATAATAAAAAAGTAACTAATGTTTTCCAAATTTTCTCACCAGCCAATCCATAAAAATAGAAAAAATTGTTGTTATGGTAGATACAAGCAATACATAAGGAATGATGCTTACAGGATTTTGACTTCCATATTCCTTTCTTAAAGAAATTAAGACCGTAGGTATTAAGCATAGGCCTGAAGTATTTAATAAAAGAAAGGTAATCATTTCATTAGAAGCGACATCTGAATTTCCATTTAAATCATCTAGAGATTTCATTGCTTTTAATCCAAAGGGAGTTGCTGCTGAGCCCATTGACATCATATTTGCAACTAAGTTTAAACTGATATACTGCATTGCCTCACTTTTACGATCAAGCTTTTTAAATAACGGATGAATGATAATAGATACATAATTCGTAATGACCTGCAATAATCCACTATTTTTACAGATTTCTAGCATACCTCCCCAAAAAATAAGAAGGGCATAAATATCTGCAAATAAAAATAAGGCACTTTTAGGAGTATTTAGCATTGCTTCTACTACAACAGCAACCCTTCCAGTAAAACAGGCATAGACCATTCCTATAAAAAAAATCAAAACAAAAATAATATTGATCATACCATAATCACCTAACCCATTATATGAATCATAAAAAATATTTATGTTTTCTTTTCAAATTCTTCTTCTTGTGGTAAAATAGATATAATTGGAGGAAAGAAAAATGTATCAAGAATATGCATGGAAAAAATATGACAAACAGTCTTTAGAAAAGCTCAATCAATTTTGTGAAGACTATAAAAATTTTATAAGTGATTGTAAAACTGAACGCTTATGCGTTTCAAAAAGTATCGAATTATGTAAAAAAGCAGGTTTTAAAGATATAAAGGATTGCAAAACCTTAAAGCCTGGAGATAAGGTATATGCAGTCAATAAGAATAAAAATATTGCTGCTTTTATTATTGGAGATGATTCTTTATCTCATGGGATTGCCATTTTAGGGGCTCATATTGATTCCCCTAGACTAGATTTAAAACAAAATCCAGTTTACGAAAGTGACACAATGGTTTATTTAGATACACATTATTATGGAGGAATTATTAAATATCAATGGGTAACTATTCCTCTAGCTTTATATGGTGTTGTCGTTAAAAAGGATGGTACTTCTATCTCTATTTCTATTGGTGATGATCCAGATGATCCTGTTGTGGGAATAACTGACCTATTACCTCACTTAGGTGCAGAAAAGATGCAAAAAACTGCTTCTAAAGTGATTGAAGGAGAGGGCTTAGATCTTCTAATTGGATCTATTCCTGAAGCTGAGGAGGAAAAAGATCCTTCTAAGAAAGCCATATTAAATTTACTAAAGGATAAATATGATATTGAGGAAGAGGATTTTGTATCTGCTGAAATTGAAGTTGTTCCAGCAGGTAAAGCCAGAGATTTCGGATTGGATCGCTCAATGATTGCTGGGTATGGACATGATGACCGAGTATGTGCCTTTACTTCCTTAATAGCATTACTAGATACACCAAAATGCAATAAAACCCTATGTGCTGTTTTAGTTGATAAGGAAGAGATTGGTTCTGTTGGCGCAACAGGTGCTTCTTCTGTCTGGTTTGAAAATACAATTGCTGAATTACTTGCTTTAACAGAAGATTATTCAGACTTAAAGCTGAGAAAAGCCCTAGAAAATTCTTCTATGCTATCTAGTGATGTATCTGCTGGATTAGACCCACTATATGCATCTGTTATGGAACGAAAGAATACTGCTTTTATGGGAAAAGGAATTTGTTTCAATAAATATACAGGTTCTAGAGGAAAAAGTGGATGTAATGATGCTCAACCAGAATTTATAGCTAAGCTAAGAAAAATAATGGATGAAAATGATATCAACTATCAAACCTCAGAATTAGGAAAAGTAGATCAAGGCGGCGGTGGGACAATTGCCTATATTCTTGCGAACTACAATATGAATGTAATTGATGCTGGAGTACCTGTTCTTTCTATGCATGCCCCTATGGAAATTGTTTCTAAGGTAGATGTATATGAAGCATATCTAGCCTATAAGGCATTCTTAAAGAATATTTAAGATAAAAAAAAGAGCTGAAAATCAATCAGCTTTTTTTATTGTGAAACTATTTATAAGGTTAAGCTTCATCTCAAACATTAGATAGGCTATTCATTTGACTCTGTTCTTATTTTTAATTTAATCCAGTCATCTGCCAAATCTACCCATTTTGCTATATAAGGAATTTCTAGTTGCTTATCTCCTTTACTGGAGGCTTGATTTGCAACAGAAAGGCCATGTCCTCCAAGCGGAAATAAATGATATTCTAGATTTCCATTTGCCTGTCGGTAAGCCTCAATCAATCGAAAAGAATTTTCTACGGGAACAGATTGATCCGTATAGGTTCCCCACAAGAATAAATCTACAACATTTTCTTTTGTGATTTGCGTTTCTAAGGAAAGATAATTTCTTAAAGCCATATCCCCTACTTTTTCTTTTAAAAGTTTCTCAAAGGAACCCTGATGGGCATAGGATAAATCAGCTGAAATCACGGGATAGCCTAAAATCAAAAGATCAGGTCGTACTTCAAACTTGTAGTCTTTATAATGAAGCGTATACTCTAACAAGCAATGTCCTCCAGCTGAAAATCCTAATCCAATCAATTTACCAACTCTTTTATCCTTTTTAATCTCTTCAAGCGTCTTTCCAAGATAGGTTCCGGGATAGGGATATGGTTCTTCAACGGTTTCTCTATAATGCACTATTACTGCATGATATCCACGTTTCATAAATTCATAAGCCACTGGCTCTGATTCTCTTAAAGAGGTATAAGCATAGCCTCCACCAGGACAAATGACAATTGTAGGACGGGAGGCATCATCAATAAAATACGTTCTATAATAATTTTTTGTGTTACATATTAAATGCTGTTCCATTGATTACTCCTTAAGGATAATTTGTATTTCTGCTATAAGTTTTAGTTTATCTTTTTTTTCTTCTTCGCTTTTAATATGGGGAAGGATAGAAGTTAAAAGTTTTTTCTTTTTATGATAATACTTTAAAAAGGCTTCTGGCTGTTCTCTTCTTAAAAAGGGTCCGTAAAGAAAATCTAATGTAGAGTAATCCTTATGTCCTTTTGCAAATACTAGGATTTCATAGTATTTATTATGATCATAAAGAGCATCTTCTTTAGATATGTAAAAGCCATTAGAGCATAAAAACTCTCTAATTCGGTAGGTATCATTATTTGCTTCTATTATTAGGCGCTTTTCTTTCAACTTAGGCAAAGCCCTTTTCAAAATATCACAAATCAATATTCCTCCCATACCAGAAAGAATTGCTGTATCAAATTCGTCATTTGAAATAGCATCAAAGCCATCCGAAAGGATGGTCTTTATTTGCTCTTCTAAATGATATTCTTTTATAGTTTTTTTTGCATTTAGAAGTGGTCCTTGAGCAATATCTGCTGCAATTCCTTTTTCTACACCAAAATTCTTTATTGCATAAACTAAGGTATATGCATGGTCGCAGCCAATATCACAAACCACTTTACTTCCCTTACAAAAGGAAGCTATTCTTTGAATACGATTCATATTAATGCTTTGTCATGAAATCCTTCAGCTTACGACTTCTTGAAGGATGCTTAAGCTTACGAAGGGCCTTAGCCTCAATTTGACGGATACGTTCTCTTGTTACATTGAATTCTTTTCCAACCTCTTCTAGTGTTCTTTGTCTGCCATCAACCAAACCAAAGCGAAGTCGTAAAACGCGCTCCTCACGATCCGTCAGTGTAGCTAATACATCATCTAATTCCTCACGCAATTTCATTTTTGCAGTATATTCATAAGGATCTAATGCATAAGGATCTTTAACAAAATCACCTAGATTAGAATCTTCTTCCTCACCTACTGGAGATTCTAGGGAAATTGGCTCTTGAGCAATCTTTTGTATCTGCTGAACCTTCTCTACTGAAATTCCCATACGATCTGCAACCTCTTGTGGTGATGGCTCTCTAGATAATTCCTGAACAAGCTGACGTTGAATACGAACCAACTTATTAATCGTTTCTACCATATGTACTGGAATACGAATGGTTCTTGCCTGATCAGCAACAGCTCTAGTAATTGCCTGACGAATCCACCAAGTCGCATAGGTAGAAAATTTAAATCCCTTCTGATGATCAAATTTATCCACAGCCTTAATCAGTCCCATATTCCCCTCTTGAATCAAATCTAGGAATTGTAATCCCCTTCCTAAATAACGCTTAGCAATAGATACTACTAATCTTAAATTTGCGTTCACAAGCTTATCCTTTGCCTCATCTGCTGCTTCACTAATCTCTAAAAGCTTCTCATATTCCTCCACAGAGATTGTATTTTGATCATCAGATTCAATCTCTGCTAGCCTAGCCTTTGCTTCACGACCATCCACCACTTGACGGGCATAGATGGTTTCTTCATCTAAGGACAATAGAGGAATCTTTCCAATATCCTTTAAATACATTCTTACGGGATCATCTACTTTAACGGAAGCAGGTAATTGGTCAAAGGTAGATACATCAATTTCCTCAATATCGCTTAAATTGGTTGGCTCCTTAACATCTAAGTCATCTAAGGCAATATCTTCATCAATATTAATTTCCTCCTTGGTCAATTCCTTAACCACATTATCATAATCCTCAGAATCCAGAGGATAATACTTTACAATATCCTTTGAAGAAACAGAACCTGTCTTTTTTCCTGCTTCAATTAATTCCTTTACAATTTGCTCAAAATCCATATCTACTTCCTCCTATTAAGCATAGATTTCTTATTTTTAAACTTTTCTGCAAGCTTTATTTTTTTCACTTCATTATCATTTGTATTTTTTATTTGATTTGTTAAATTTTGATTTGCCACCTTAAGATGATCTTTCTTCATCTTTTGAATTATACATTCTAAATCTTCTTCTCCATAGGGCTCTATTGCCCCACGAACCTGATTTAAATTATCTAAGTAAACCTTCTTTTGATCCTCAGTTAATAAGGAACAAAAAAGCTGATCATTAAATTCTTCATACATTGCATAATAATTGTTGATAAGCTGAATCCAAATCTCACGATTCAAGGGAGAAAAAGCATCCAACTCCTCTTCAATTTTTTTATCAATTTGCAAGGCTTTTTCCTTAGATTGTCTTGCATATAAAAATAGCCTTAACTCATAATTTTTAAATTGATTTTCTTTTTTTATTTGAGGGAAATCAATCCCCTCTTCCCAAGGCTCCTCCTCAAGTGGAACATAGGCAGATTTTATAAATGTATTGTAATCTAAAAGAATTGCCTGTAAGGATCCATGAATTCGACTAGCAAGAAGAGATAAATACTTTTCCTTTACCGTCTGACTTGGCATTTTTTGAATCTGCTCAAAAACAAGCTGCTTTACCCCTTCAATCGCTAAGGCGTCATCAATATTCACATGGATAAATGCTGTTTCAAAGACATATTCAATCTCATCTATAATATGATTTTCAAAGTACTTTATATATTCTTCTCGTCCATAAGCACGAACATATTCATCTGGATCCATTCCATCTGGTAGCAGGACTAGATGAACCTCCATAGAAGCCTTCTTAAAAATTTGAATGGCTTTTTTAGAGGCTGCAATTCCTGCCTTATCTCCGTCATAGCAAATAATTGCGTGATTTGCATACTTCTTAAGCACATACGCCTGATCTAAGGTTAGGGCAGTTCCCATTGTACATATGCTTTCCTTTAAGCCAGCAAGAGTTGATGCAATAACATCCATTTGCCCTTCATGTAGAATAAATCTTTTTTTTCTAAGAATTTCTGTTTTAGCCTGAGACAAATGATACAATACATTTCCTTTATGATATAAAAAGGTATCTCTTGTATTAACATACTTAGGCTGGTCCTTTTCTTTTGAATCAAAGATTCTAGCACTAAATCCAATGACATGACCTTGCTCATCTTGGATAGGAAAGGTTATTCTTCTTGTAAATAAATCATAATACCCATAGTCATTATGGTCTACCAGTCCTAAATCCATCATATTGATTTCTAAATAATTTGACTCCTTTAAAACCTTATAAAGAGAATCCTTATTGGAGGGGGCTAACCCAATTTGAAAGGTCTGAATGGTTTCATCATCTATACCACGCTGATACAAATAATCTAAAGCACCTTTTCCTGATTTTGTCATCGTTAAATTCTGATGATAAAACTTCGCAGCTGTACTTAGCATTTCATAATGAATGCTATAATCCTGCTGTTTTTTAGAAACATATTGTTCATTCAAAGAAATCCCATTCTTCTTTGCAAGCTCTGATACTGCCTCAGGAAAAGAAATAAGCTTTATATCCATTAAAAACTGGATTGGATTGCCACCTTTTCCACAGCCAAAGCAATGAGCCAAATGCTTGTCCTGAGATACAACAAAGGATGGAGTATCTTCATTATGAAATGGACATAGACCTTTATAATTTTTTCCCTGCTTAGAAAGCTTTACATAAGGAGATACAAGTTCTACCATGTCAGTACTCTCAATAATTTTATTTATTTCCTCTTGAGTTGCCATTGCAGAATCCCCCCTTATCTATTTTTAAAACTTAAGCTTTTGTTCAATATAAGGAATTACTTCTTCAACAGGAAGAGTAATTTGCTCCATTGTATCTCTATCTCTTAGAGTGACTGTCCCTAAGGATAAGGTATTATCATCAATTGTTACACAATATGGTGTACCAATTGCATCCTGTCTTCTATATCGCTTACCAATATTAGCTGTTTCATCATAAACTGCACTAAAATGCTCACTAAACAATTCAAAAATCTCATTTGCTTTTTCACTATGCGTTTTCTTGATTAAAGGCAATACTGCTACCTTATATGGAGCAAGTACAGGTGATAATCGTAGCACAACACGCTTTTCCTGCTTCTCATTTACTTCCTCATCGTAAGCACTAAAAAGTACAGACAATAAGATACGTCCCACACCAACAGATGGCTCAACAACATAAGGAAGATATTTTTCATTTGTTTCTGGGTCAAGATATTCCAAATTTTCTTTGGAGTGTACCTGATGAGCATTCAAGTCATAATTGGTTCTAGAGGCAATTCCCCAAAGCTCTCCAAAGCCCCAAGGGAATTCAAACTCAATGTCAGTAGTTCCATTTGAATAAAAGGAAAGCTCCTCTTTCTCATGATCACGATATCTTAGTTTGTTTCTATCAACACCCAATTTAACTAAAAAATCCATGCAGAAGCTTCTCCAATAGGAAAACCATTCTAGCTCATTTCCTGGTTTACAGAAAAACTCTAGCTCCATTTGTTCAAATTCACGAGTTCTAAAAATGAAGTTTCCTGGAGTGATTTCATTTCTAAAGGTTTTTCCAATTTGTCCAATACCAAATGGAAGCTTTTTTCTTGAGGTTCTTAAAACATTTTTAAAATTCACAAAGATTCCCTGAGCAGTTTCAGGACGAAGATAAACCTCACTTTTGTTATCCTCTACTACACCCTGATGGGTTTTAAACATAAGATTAAATTTGCGAATATCTGTATAATCTAATCCACCGCAGGATGGGCAAACAATCTTATGATCATAAATAAACTTCAGTAAATCCTCATTAGACATTCCATCTCCTGTAAGCTCTCCCTTTGTATAATCCTCAATCAGTTTATCTGCACGATATCTTGCATGACATTTTTTACAATCAATTAGAGGATCACTAAATGACCCAATATGCCCAGAAGCTACCCATACCTCTTTATTCATTAAGATAGCTGAATCTAAGCCTACATTATATCGGTTATTCTTTACAAATTTTTTCCACCAGGCATCTTTTATATTATTCATCAACTCCACACCAAGTGGACCATAATCCCATGCATTAGCAAGACCGCCATAAATCTCACTTCCCTGAAAAACAAAGCCTTGTTCCTTCAAAAAAGCAACTAATTGTTCAAGTGTAATTTTTTGCATTTCAAGCCCTCCAAACGACTAAATTCCATTTTAATAGTATAACAAAGAATTTTAAAGTTGTCAATTCTATATACGTTAGATAGAAACTTTTTTTACTGAAAAATCTTATTTTTCTTTAAAAAAAATAAAGCGGACTCCAAAAAAGGAGTCCAAAAGCTCTTATTCTACTGATTTTAAGGATTCCACCATCTTCACTTGATTTGTCATAAAGGCAAAAAACAAATTAATGATAAAACTGCTTCCACAGGTAATCAATATTGTGAAGAAATAGGAAAGTGGAGTGATATGATAAATATAGCTAATCAATGGATTTTCATTAATGGATAAAACCGCCACAAGCAATGGATATCCAAAAGATAACCCTACCAACGCTCCAATAAAGGTTAAAAACAATATTTCTATAATGAAGGAGGAGGCAACCTCAAACTTGGAAAATCCTAGAACCTTAAGTGTAGCAATATCCTTAACTCTTTCTTTAAAATTCAACAATGCCAAATTATAAAGAACAACAACTGCCAAAAGTATAGCGAAAATTTTGACTGTCCAAGTCATAACCTTTATAGAAGAAATTACCTCATCTGCGTGAGCCCTCATTCCCTCAATAGACTGAGATTTAGAAATTCCTTCCATCTTGCCAATCGCAATGGATACTTCCTCATTGAAGCTTGCTTCTTCTGTTTTAATCCAAGCCTGGTTTGGTGAAAATTCAATCTCCTCAAAGCGTTCTGAGGAAATAAAGATTCCCTGAGATAAACAAAAATCTACAATCTCTGTTATTTCCAGGCTATACTTCTTCCCATTGTAGATAAAGCTGATTTCATCGCCAACCTTAGCCATAATCTCTTCAGCAACTCTCCTAGAAATTATACAGGAATCCTTTGTATAGGCTGTTTGAAAAATATGACTTTCTTTAGGAAGAAGGAATAAATAGGAGGAAACCAAATGCTTATAGGAAACATTTATTGGATATTTTCCATATTCATCTACATATAAAACATGAGTCTGATTTTGCAATTGCTCCTTCCTTGCTGAGGAGAATTCATAAGTTACAGAAACATCATAGGGAATCAATTTTTCCATTTCTAAATCTAGCCCATAATTCAGAGTATCCTCTATTCCAAAGCCACATACCAGCAATGCACTACAACCAATCACACCAGCAATGACCATAAAGGTTCTGCTCCACTTTCGCTTCATATTGCGAAAAGCCATAAGAAAGGAAAGCGGAATCTTGTTGAACAAGGAAAATTTATGAAAAATGGATAACCTCATTTTAATAGAATTTTCTCCTCGCAAGCAGGTTGCAGGAACCTGATTCATAGCTTCAAAGCAAACAAATATACTCGTCAAAGCTGTAATAAGGATTAAGATAGCAACACTAATCAAATACTCCCATCTAAAAAAAGGTAGCTTTATTTTAGGAAGCTGATACAAAATATTATACTTATTTCCCATAACGTTAGGAACGATAATAGGTCCTAAAATCATTCCTATTATGGATCCAATTATACTCAGAACAATAAATATTTTCATATAATGAAATAGAATTTCTATTTTAGAAAAGCCTAATGCCTTTAAAATACCAATATTTTTTCCCTCCCGATGAATCAGCTGAGATATGGAGGTTAATATTATAAGCACAGCGACCAAATAGAAAATCACAGGAAAAATATAAATGAGCTGTTTCGCCTGGTCCACATCAGCATCTACTGTCATATTTGAAGGCAATTCACTACGCAGTAAAGAATATATAAAGTTGTTATCATTCATAAATTTTTCTTTTACTTCATAAATGACACTTGCATCTGCCTTTACCAAAAACTGGTTATAATAGGACTTTAGCATATCACAAATGATGTCCTTTGTAAAGAAGGGATATGCTGTTATAATTGCTTCTATCAAGGCATCTTCTCCTACATAAACAAAGGATGGATTATAGATAGAATTTTCTAAAGATTCTGGATGTGTCATTGTACCACAAATGGTTAGCTTGATGGACATCGTAAAGTCACCTAGAGAAATATTGACTTCAAATTCCTCTCCAATCTCTTTATTCGTTCTAGATAAAAATTTCTCATCTACAAATACCATATTTGAATTTAACGGATATAAAGAGCTTTGATACGGCTGATTCAGCGTTGATTCCTCTTGAAAGCTAGCTAAATATAAATCTATATTTTGAGTGGTTCCTCCCATATAGATGCGTTTTTCATAAAATACTTCATTTGTCTTTAGGTACTCTTCTATTTCTGGATTATAGGCTTTTGTCATAATGATTCCATCACACATATTCGCCTCTTGATAAATATGGTCTAAACGTTCATTAAAATTTTTATAATTTGCAAAAATCCCAGTAAAAAGAGTAACTGCTAAGGTTGCAATTAAAATTACAGATAAATACGTTTTAAAGTTATTCTTAATTTCTCTAGCAACCTTAACATTTAAAACATTTCTTACCATTCAATATCATCAATATCAAGAGGCTTTAAATTTTTTTCATTTTTAATGATTTTTCCATCACTTAAATGGATAACACGATCTGCTATTAAAGCGATATTAGCATTATGTGTAACAATAATAACACTTTGATTTCCTGTGTTACTTAGGCTTTTCAAAAGCTTTAATATACTCTTTCCTGTTGTGCTATCTAAGGCACCTGTTGGCTCATCGCATAAAAGAATATCAGGTTTTTTAACAATTGCTCTAGCAATAGATACTCTCTGCTGTTCTCCTCCTGATAAATTTGAAGGAAAGTTATTTATTCAATTACCAAGTCCTACAAGCTCTAAGGCTTCCTTTGGAGGAATAAAATCCTTCGTATGAGTAATGGATAGCTTCACATTTTCATAGGCAGTTAAATTAGGCATAAGATTATAAAATTGAAAAACAAACCCAACATGGTTTCTGCGAAACAGAGCCAATTCCTTATCCTTATACTCTGTTATATTTTTTCCATGAACTAGATAAGTTCCACTGCTTGCATAATCCATACCACCCAAAAGGTTCAATAATGTTGACTTACCAGCTCCACTGGCTCCTAAAATAACGACCAGCTCCTTTTGTTCAAGTTCAAAGGAAACACCGTCTAAAGCTGTAATGGTTGCATCCTTCATTCCATATACCTTTCTTAAGTCCTTTACCTCAATAAAAGCCATTATCTCACATCCACTTCATTTCATTTTAAATCCATTATATCACTATACCTAATCATATAACAAATATTTTTTTACTATTTCGACAAAAATATCCTCTTTTTTATATAAGAAAAATAGGGTATAATTAAATATTATGAAAACAAAATATCATTTACCTTTAGAAGACCAAATGTTCTTCTTTCAAACCATAGAAAAGATAATCAATACGCCTGACTTTAAGAAATTAAAGCAATATCGTCATCATGGCAATATTACAACATATAGTCATGTAATAAAAGTAGCTTATATGTCCTATTGCTATGCAATCAAGCATCAATATAGAATTCAAAAAAAGGAGCTCCTACGAGCAGCCTTACTTCATGATTTATATTTTTATGACTGGCATGATAAACATAATGGCGTTCACCTTCATGGTCTTTTTCATCCTAAGACGGCTGTGAAAAATGCCCAACAGCTCTATCATATTACAGCAAGAGAAAAACGCCATATGATACATCACATGTTCCCTTTAACCCTGCTCCCACCAACGACTAAAGAGGGGTGGATTATTTGTATTTTTGACAAGATTGCAGCATTATCAGATTACAAAGCAATAAAGTTAAAGAAAAAAGCAAAAAAAAGACTGAAAAAATAATGAAGTTAAAGAATTATTTTTTTCAGTCTTTTCCTTTTATAATTTAAAATTCAAATTTTTAGGTAGAATTTCCTGTGTATCCTCATCTGTTAAAATCATCTGCCCAATATTCGCAAATTGAAACATATCTCCCTTCAAATAGATACTTGCCTCTGCACGGAGCTTATCTGTTGACCGAATGGGAACAGGGCATAAAATAGGAATATAGTTCTTTTCCTTAGCTGCTTTAGCAAAGCCAATACGTAAGGCATCATTTTTAGCGATGAAATGAGGATATATACAAGGGATAACAGCAATGGCATACTTTTTATTAAATTTTTTAGCTTCAATATTGGGAAAAAGGACTGGGTCATCCTGAACAGCAGTGATTTCATATCCCTTATCCTTCAAAATATGGTCTAAGGTAAAGCGTATGCACATTTGAAGTACAGCCTTAGGCTCAAGCAAATCTTCTTTTTCTATTCTTGAGGGAATTCCATCTACCCATATAGATTCTAGACTATTGTGTTGCATCAGCTAAATCCTCTTCTTCTCTTAACTTTCTACGATTCGTAAAAAATTTTACAATTCGTTTTGGGAAGAAGCTAATCGTATCAGCAACCACCATTGGTAAGAGCTTAATGGTTTCCTTATATGCCTGCTTACGAATATCTTCCTTTGTAATAATGGAGCCATCGTTAAACAAATATCGTCTACATACACATCCAATACGAAGTGTCATTAAAGCATTTGCAGCCCCCTGAATCACACTTTCTAATACAACACCTAAATAAGGCATATTATTTAAAAAGTCTAATGAACTCTTTGGCATAATATCCTCAAGCTTTAAATTCTCAAGCCCTTCTGCGATTAAGGCTGTCCCAAAAACATTAATGGTAAGCTTACTCAGATTTTTCATTGATGGGCGAAAGCCACATTGAACAACAAGCTCTTTAATCATCTTTATATTTATTGCAAACACAGTAACCATATCAAATCGGGCACTTTGACATATTGCTGTGGAAATCATAACCGTCTTAGCATCCTGTATGATAATATGATTTAATTGTTTTTTCACAGTGCGTTCAAAAACATATTGTAGGTTAAATAAGAGTTCCTCTTTATTTTTATATTGTGTCAATAATAGCTTCTCTTCTTCAGGAAGCTCATTGCTTTTCACAATATTTTTTGCGACCTTCTTATAAATTGCAACAGCCTTGGGGTTGCTTTGATCAAGTGAGGTTGCAATGGATAAGGATGGAGATTTTATGATAATAATTATGGGCTGGACAATTACAAAATAAAATAATAACACAACAAGAACATAAAATCCATACTCCAAATACACAGAAACATTTCTTAGCTTTTCTCCTATGTCAAGTAATGAACTAATCAGCATAAGTAAAAACAGAATTAAAACACCAATCGCTATAACATAAAACAAAAATCTTGAGCGATCCTTCTTCACTTTTTTCATAAACTACCTCCTACCATCATTTTACCATATTCTACATTCCTTGAATAGTAATTTATAGCCTCTTTTTCATTTTCATTCAATCAGCTTGTTATGGATATAAAAGAAGATTCAATATAGGCATAAATATCTTCACCCAAATAACAATAGACTTCTGCACGAGCATCAGGAGTTCTCAATATGTGAGTTGGATTGTATGCCTCAATCGCAAGAACATCCTCCCAATCCTCACTGGTCATAACCTCTTCAAACACACTATTTAAGGTTGGACAATAGCCAACAAAGCTTGTATTTTCATAAGAATTTTCAAATTCTAAAAGGAAATCTATCATTTTATAAGCAAGCTCTGGATTTGTAGAGGTAACAGGTATTGCAAGGGCATCAAAAAATACGTTATTATGAGCTTTTGGAGCATAAATACTATAATTCTCTAAATTCTTTTCCTGCCCTGCCTCTAAATCTGAATAATAGGCATCAAAGAAATCTCCAGAATATACTAAAGCAACATCTAAATTTCCTTGAGAAACATTCTTTTTTAGTTCATCTGTTCCCCAGTAATCAAAATGCGTGTTTTTTAGCAAATTCATGCATTCATCAATCTTAGCTTTATCAGTAGTATTCAAGGAATATCCATAATAAAATTCTGCAGCTGCAAGGGCATCTCTAGATACATTGTACATACCTACTGTTGTTCCCTGAGGCAAAAGCTTTTGGTCAAATAAGACTTGAAATCCATTTTCTAATACAGCCTCCTCTACACCTGCTTTTCTTTTAGAATACATTATACCAAGCGAACCCCAAAAATATGGAACATAATAATTCTTATAATCCCTGCAATCTGGAGAATTTAGAAGATCTAAGAGCTCAGGAACAAAGCAATCCTCTGAATAGTTTGTCAATAAGCTATAATCTAATTCTAAAATTAGTCCATCCTTTTTCATTTGGTCAAGCATATAATCAGAAGGCACAACCAAATCATATTCGGCATTTTGATTTATAATATTTTGATACATTTGCTCATTAGAATCTACGGTAACCTCCTTTACAGATACACCATATCGTTCCTCAAATGCCTTAATTACATCAGAGCTCATATAATCTCCCCAGTTTAATATCAAAAGATCTGCACCCTTACCACTTCCTGTAAATACAAAAACCAACACGACGACAGCTAAAGCAATAAATCCTAAAATTTTTTTCATCCTCTAGCCTCCTTCTTTCGGTTTTTAATAATCTGAAATGCAAAAATTCCAATAAAGGTAACCAGCATTAGGATAGTATTATAGGCACATGCCTGATTCCACTGTCCATTTCTTTGTTGTTTTAAATTTCCATAGAGCCATGTAGAAAAGTTTTGATTGCTTCCACTAACAAAATAAGTAATGATAAAATCATCTATACTCATAGTAAAAGCTAGCAGAGCACCAGAAAAAATACCTGTTCGTATATTTGGCAAAATAACCTTATCTAAAGCCTCTCTTGGATTACATCCTAAATCTAGGGCAGCATCATATAGGTCATTATCCTTAGAAAGCTTAGGAAGGACAGACAAAACAACATAGGGAGTTGAAAATAGCACATGAGCAATCAGAGTTGTAAGCTTACCATATTGCGCAATTAAGTTCACTTGTAATACAATAGAAATGACTTGAAAAATCAATAATAGAAAGGCAGCTGTAACAATATCTGCATTCAAAATAGGAACATTATTCAGCATAATCATCTGTTTTTTTCTTTTTCTGCTCAAAGCATTTATGCCAATTGCTGAAAATGTACCAAAAATTGTAGATAAAATGGTAGAAAGCACTGTTATTTCTAAGGTAAATAAAATTGCTTTAAATAAGGTTTTATTTGTAACCAGCATCCCATACCAGCGTACCGTTACTCCTGGCATCTGATATCCACTTGTATGAGTAGAAAAGGAGGTTAAAGCAATTACTAATATAGGAAGATAGGTAATCGTCAAAATGATAACAAAGAAAAGAATGATTGCTGTTTTCTTACATATTTTTTTTACAATTGTTCCTCGTGGAACTTCAACATAGATACGTTCTTCTGTCATAGCAATGTTTCTCCTTCCTCATCAATTTTGGATATAATATAAAGAGAACCTAAAACAAAAATTATGATAATTAAACTCCAAAGACTTCCAACATTAAAGAAGGTATGTGAGGACTTAAACTGACGTTCTATTAATTGTCCCACCATACGATAGTCTGGATCACCATTTGTAACAATTTGAGGAATTGTAAATCCCATTGCGGCTGGTAAAAATACCATCATTACCCCAGAAACAACTCCTTTTAAACTCAAAGGCAGCGTAATTTTTAAAAAGCTTTTTCTAGGACTTGCTCCTAAATCATTAGAGGCCTCCACATAGGATTTATCAATCTTTTCTAAAACTGTATAAATAGGAAGAATCATAAAAGGCAAATAAACAATGGTCATAACCAAAATAATCTTCAAGGCTTTAAAATCCGTCAAATTGATTGAAATATGAAAGACATTGGATAAAAAGCTATTTTCAGATAAAAGATTATTGATGGTCTGAATACGTAAAAGCATATTTGTCCACATAGGCATAATAAATATTAAAAGTATCAAATATTTATGTTTAAGATGAGAGGCAGAAATAAAGTAAGCAATAGGATACCCAATTAAAATACATAGAATGGTAGCAATCAAAGCATATAAAATACTTCTGCCAAAAGCCTTTAAAAAGGCCATATCAGCAAGCTTAGAAAAGGTTTGAAATGTAAATTCATATTCTGTAAAGCTAAAGCTATATACAGAAAAGGTTTCAATCGTTGAGAAAGCAAATAAAATCATCAGGAGTAAGGGAATTCCTGTGAATATAATCATCCATACAAAGTAAGGAATTGAATATTTTTTAAAGCTATTCATTGACCTTCATAAGATGGATTTCGTATGGATCAACGGAAAGTCCAATCTTATCTCCTACCTTTGCAATCTCATAATCGTGAATGACAAATTCCATTCCACAAATATCTGCACAAATTTCAAAATGTACTCCCTTAAATACAATATCAGTAACTGTACCAACTAACTTGGCCTTACTTGGGTCTAGGCGGTCAAAATCCTCTGGCCGTATAACAACATCGCATACTTCTCCTACCTCAAAATTTTCATCAACACATTCAAAAACCTGATTCATAAATCGAACCATTTTATTTCCTAAGTAGGTTCCACGAATGATGTTAGATTCCCCTATAAAGTTAGCAACAAAAGGATTCTTTGGTTCATTATAAATATCCATTGGTGTGCCAATTTGCTGAATGACACCCTTATCCATAACGACAATCGTATCAGACATTGTTAGAGCCTCTTCTTGATCATGCGTTACAAAGATAAAGGTTATTCCTACCTTTCTTTGAAGCTCCTTTAGCTCATACTGCATTTCTTGACGAAGCTTTAAATCAAGAGCAGATAAAGATTCATCTAATAACAAAATTCGAGGGCGATTTACAATGGCTCTCGCAATCGCAACTCTTTGTTGCTGACCACCACTCATTTTATCAATTTTTCTATCCTCATAGCCCTCAAGCTTTACCATTTTTAAGGCTTCTAGTACCTTTTCCTTAATTTGTTTTTTATTAAGCATTAAAGATTTAGCAGATTTTATTTCTAAGGCCTTATCCTTTAGCGTTTGTTTTTTCAAGGCTTCCAAGCGTTCTAATTCACTCCAAACCGCAACCTTTTTTAATTTTTTCAGTTCCGCCTCATATGGTTTAGAGGCCTTTGAGGAAGAAACACCCTGACTAGCCTGCTCTTCAATTAAAGCCTCTATCTCCTTAATCCTCTTCTTGGCCTCCTTGACCTCATCATCCTTTTCCCATTCAACGTCAATTTTAGCATCTAATTCTTCAAGAATGGGTGTATATTTCTTTTCAACCTCTTCAAGCTTTACCTCAATTAGCTTGTTTTTCTCAGCAGTTATTTCCTGCTGAATTTGGTTCTTAATTTCTTTGAGACGAATCTTAATGGCCGTCTTTTCTTCTTTAGGAATTGAATTATCCTGAAGTCTCTGCAAGCACTTTGTTCTTTCATCCTCATATTTAGCAGCTACACTATTTTTAATATCAGATAAGACTCTACTAAAATTTTTAAGTCCAAAGGCCACATTCTCAAATACATTTAAATGTGGGAATAAAGCATATCTTTGAAACACTGTGTTAATTGGTCTTTGATAAGCAGGTATATTATTAATTGTAACTCCATCTAAAATGATTTGTCCATAATCAGGCGTTTCAAATCCACCAATCATACGTAAAATTGTCGTTTTCCCACAGCCAGAAGGACCAACCAATGTAATAAATTCATTTTCATTGACATATAGTGAAAAATCATCAATCACCACATTTCCATTAAATTCCTTATGTATATTTTTTAATTCTATCAATTTATTTGCCATACCTTTTTCTCCTATTAAAAATTTGGTGGAGTGGATACCCACACCAGCCTTGCAGGCTTATCTGTAATATTTTCTAAATAATGTGTTGAATTCGTTATAATATAAAAGGATTCTCCTTCTTTACAAGAACGCTTTATATTTCCATAATGAACAATAATCTCGCCCTTGATAACAAATCCAAATTCCTCTCCAGGATGTGGATAATCATGAATTGTATTCTTATGAGGAGCAATTTCTACCAATATAGGTTCTAAAGCATGCTCCTGAGAGGTAGGGACAAGCCACGTCTGCTCATATCCTTCAAATTCTTTTGTGTATTGATCTTCTTCTGCAAAAACAATTCTTTGTGTGGTATCCTCATGAAAAAAGTCAGAAAAGCTTGTTCCAAGTACATCTAATATGATTTCTAATGTTTCAATAGAAGGCGAGACCTTATCATTCTCCAGCTGAGAAATATAGCCCTTTGTTAATTCACATCGATTTGCCAGCTCTTCCTGAGTAAGCATTAAAAGGGTCCTTCTTTCTCTTATTTTATTCCCTAAATTCATTTTACTCACCCTCCTCATCACATGTTTAGAATTGCTAAACTTTGTGTAAGAAATTCCTAAACATTCGATATAACAATGCTATTATATAATTTTTATATCCATTTTTCAATACTATCTGTCATAAAACTCATACAATTTACATAAAAAAAGACACAAAATGTGCCTTCTTTTATAAATATCTTATCTATATAATTCTAACATATTGCTTATAAAAATTTCTACTCCAATTCCAATCAGTATGAATCCTCCAATTAGTTCAGCGTAGGAAGAAAATTTTAAAGATATTTTTTTTCCAAAAATTACACCAACTATGCAGAAGAAAAATGTAACAATTGCGATTAGAGCACACGCATAAAGTGCCAAATTCCATTGATAATCTGCAATAGTAAAGCCCACAGAAAGAGCATCAATTGAGGTTGCGATACCTTGTAGAGCAAGTGCAAAAAAGCCAATAGTTTTCTTTTCTGCAAGGTTTGAATCTACTTTTTTTCTGCTCCTTAGATATTCATAAATCATTTTTCCACCAATAAAGGATAAAAGAATGAGTGCAATCCATGGAATAGCATAGCGAAACGCATTAAATTTCTCAACCAGTGTATGGACGCATACCCAGCCTAGCATAGGCATACCAAATTGAAATAAAGAAAAAGTAAACGCTATTCCAAGCATTTTTCTTTTTTTCATTTGAGGCTCATTTAGTCCATCAGCAATTGACAAACTGAAGGCGTCCATAGTAAGTCCAACCCCTAAAAGGAGACTATTAAAAAAGAAGCTTATCATACTACATTACCGTTCTACATATTAAATAGATTAAATAGCCTGCATAGCATCCTAATAAAACTGCTCCATATTTACGGTTGATTTTTCCCAAAAAGCAGAAACCAAAAATAAGTAATGTAGCTATAAGCATTACGGCCAAATCAACAACAATTTGATTACCAACAGTTAGAGGATTTATAGTGGAAGAAATTCCTAAAACAAATAAAATATTAAAGATATTGGAGCCTATCACATTTCCTAAAGCCATATCATTTTGTCCTTTTTTAGCAGCTACAATACTGGTTACAAGCTCTGGAAGTGATGTACCCACAGCAACAACGGTCAAACCAACTAATGACTCTACTAAGTCATGATTTAGGTTTGCCAAATCACCTACGCCAACTGCAATATGCTTAGCTCCATATACAACTGCCTCACCACCAACTGCAATACCTACAAGTCCCAATAAAACAAATACTATGGATTTCCATGTAGGCATAACTTCAACCTCCTCAACTTCAGGATTAACTCCCTCCTTCATCATCCGCTTCGCATCTAAAACCAAATAAGTCACGTAGATGAGGATAAGGATAACAAAGATTATTCCTTCCCAACGCAAGATAGCATAGCCTCCATTGAGATTAAAGCATAGTCCAAAAATCACAAGCAGGGCAGTTACAAATAAAAGAATTGGAAATTCCTTTTTACAGACTGTCTTTTTAATGATGATTGGGGTGAAAACTGCACTTGCTCCTAAAACTATTAAAAGATTACAAATGTTAGATCCAACGACATTTCCAATCGCAACATTTGCATTTCCTCCATCCACTAAGCACGTAATTGAATCAGATACAGATACTGCAAGCTCTGGGCAGCTTGTCCCAAAGGCAACAATTGTAAGTCCAATAATCATCTCAGAAATATGAAATCTTTTTGCAATAGATGATGAGGCATCTACAAACAAATCAGAAAATTTCACTAAAAAGAAAATTCCTATTCCCAGTAATGCAACACAAACAAACCAGCTCCACCACTGCAACATATCTAAACTTGGTAACATATTACTCCTCCTAAAAAATAAAGACCTATACCTATTATGCCCACATAATAA
This sequence comes from Anaeroplasmataceae bacterium, assembly GCA_029067355.1. Taxonomy (GTDB): domain Bacteria; phylum Bacillota_I; class Bacilli_A; order Acholeplasmatales; family Anaeroplasmataceae; genus Pelethenecus. The sequence continues at coordinate 21,857 of JAIEEQ010000024.1, forward strand.
GTATAAGTCTCGTTTTTTAAAGTTGAACCTGGATAAACCATGATGTAGGCCAACTACTATTTCTAGCAAACTACTCCCCTATAACTTGGAATATTTATATTCATCATTTTACCATATCTCTTTCTTTTAAACAAGAAGTTTCATAAAAAAATAATTTTTTCTACTCTATTCTTCTATTGATTCATTTTTCTTCCATCTTATCAATCAAGAATAAGTATAGCCTATACTCTCATTCTTATATCCATTCCCTAGCAATTCACCAGTAAAGGAACAGTCTAATATCTGATAATTTGAGGTTTGAAAGCCTAGAATCCCTCCAGACGCAAAGGTACCATTAATCGTCGCATTTACAGTACAATTCTTAGTTATATATCCAAAACCCGCTATACCTCCAGCAGCATGCTCTGTTGATTGTACAGTGCCACTAAAGCTACAATCTAAAATTCTACCCCAGCTTGCACCACCAACGATTCCACCACTACGATCTTGTGCAATGATGGTTCCATCAACCTTGCAGTTCCGTATTACACTATTTAATTGTGCTGCAGCAATCCCACCTGCTGCGGAGGATCCTCTACCATCAAAATCAGTCAGGTCAATAAATACATTTTCTAATATAATCCCATCAATATAGGCTTCATATAAAGAGCCAAATAAACCACCATAATAGCCACCATATATTCCTTGAGTTATACTATTTAAAGACTTTATTGTTAAATTTCTTATTTTATAGCCATCAGGATTTATAAGCATCCCACAAAAAGCATTGCTATAAGGTGGCTCCTCTAAAGTTATAGGAAGATTTCCTATGGGAGCCCAATCTTCCCAATCCTTTAAGTCGATATCACTTTTTAATATATAGTAACCTGATTGATTTAATTTCATCTGCGCTAAATCCTGTGCAGTTTTAATTTCAACAATGCTTTCATAGTTTGGATCAACTACATAGACGATTGCAGATGTTGCATAATAGCAGGTACTTTCCTTTTTACTATAAATCTCCACATCTAGTTTTGCTTTCCCCATACCTGTTGCAGTTATTAAATGATTCTTTATTGTAAATACACCTTCATTACTACTTCTAGAAACAACCTTTGAGATCTCAATTTTAGAATCTTTAAATTGTTCATAAATATCAATTGTCTGAGTTTCTCCTACTGATAAAAAAATATCCAAAACGTCAAATTCGTCATAATTCTCTATAACATTTGTCCAATATTTATAATCCTCAGTACAGCTTGTCAAAGCTCCAATAACAAATATAGAAGCCATAATAGTCAATACAATTAAAAGCATTTTTTTCATTCAAATTTCCCCACTTTCTATTATTCTATATTATTTAGTTTTTAAGCAAATGAGTAATACATTGTTATGAAGAAAACACCTCCTATATATGTTATCAATTTGATCTACTCTTACTCTTTCACTATATATACTTCTATTCTCTTTCTATTCCAAAGTTTACTTCAAATTTGTAATACAAAGATTTTAGACTCAAGGATAATACTGAAAACATTTTGGAATCCTATCATTTTTATAAAAAAATCTTTTACGTCTTTCTCATTGGTATGATTTATATTTTCTATCGCTGCTTAATGACTTAATTGATTAAGTATATAATATCATATTAATAATTAACTGTCAAGAAAATAGCCTAATGCAATTTTTCATTTTTCTACAAAATACTACTTTTTTAAACTGACATCAAGCAAATATCAAACTAAACTCAGTTCATTTTTTTAAAAATATAGA
>JAIEEQ010000025.1 GCA_029067355.1 Anaeroplasmataceae bacterium
TAGGTGGTTTAATTGGAATAATTGTTTTAACCGTACAAGATCACCTAAAAAGAAAGAGAGATGAAATACAATGATATATTTGCAGCTTTTTTTAGAATTCTTTAAAATTGGCTTATTTACCTTTGGTGGGGGATATGCTATGATTCCTTTAATTAAAGAGGTGGTTTTAAATTATGGCTGGCTGACAGAAGCTCAGTTTATGGACTTTATTGGTGTATGTGAATCTACACCAGGCCCCATAGCAATTAATATGGCTACTTTTGTTGGTTCCTCACAAGCTGGAATAGGTGGAGCTGCAGTAGCTACCATAGGAGTTGTACTGCCTTCTTTTATCATCATTTTATTAGTGGCATCCATACTAAAACGATTCATAAAAAATAAATTTGTAGATCGAGCCTTAACAGGAATTAAATCTGTAGTAATTGGACTAATTCTTTCCACAGGAATTATCTCCTTAATTCAATGTGCTGGATATGAATCATTAACCTCTTTTCATACAGATTATGCTTCTATTATTATCTTTGTTATCCTCTGCTTTATCTATTTTATTTATCTTAAAATTACAAAGAAAAAATTAAATGCTATCTTAATCATCCTTATTGCAGCAGGATTAGGACTAGCTATCTGTCCATTCATTTAAAAAGAGATTGGGACTTATAGTACCCAATCTCTTTTTTTAGTTGTTTCATATAAAACAAGAATTTTATTTTTCTTAAACAAAATGAAAATAAAAAGAGCCCTATCACAAGACTCTAAAATTTGGATAACTTGGAAATTTTGCCCACGAATTTAAGCGACTTTTCCATCAGACTCCCGTCGCTATCCTTTTTAAAATAACTTGAAATATCAAGATATTTTTATAAAAAAATGGAGCAAGCGAAGGGAATCGAACCCTCGTCATTAGCTTGGAAGGCTAAGGTTCTACCATTAAACTACGCTTGCTTCTTAAACTGGTCGGAAAGACAGGATTTGAACCTGCGACCTCCTGGTCCCAAACCAGGCGCTCTACCAAGCTAAGCTACTTTCCGATATATGAAGATAAAGTGAAAATATTTTTTCACGCTTGTATATTTTAACACAATGAATATAGGAATTCAAGTACTTTTTAAACTTTTTTTACAATAAAAAAATAAAGACTGATAAACCAGTCTCATTCGGCAGATTGTTATGTAGGCTAAGAGGGGAAAACTCCCCTCTAGCTCACATAGGTTGTATTAGAAGAATCCAAAGGTATTTCTACGATTACAGCAAGAAGAGCCTGTATTAATCGTAGGTGTATTGTCAAAATAAGCAGCAATAGCACGAGCTATGATATCACATAGATTACAATCTTGAATAATTTCTACTGGATCAGTATTAATAAATGCTTGATAGTATTCCATATTATTACAGCAATTTTCTCTAACTGAAATTCGAGCTATACAATAAACAGAGGTAGGCACATTACAAGGAGTTGCAACTAAATCATATGTATTCTCATTAATCTGGTTTAACTCATACTTAAATGTAGTATTACCTACTAAAATTTCTTGTCTACATTCTTCTTTACAATCGTGTTCATGTCCACACATAATTAAATCTCCCTTCGTAGCAGTTGCTACAATAATAATATATGAAGGGAGACTTTTTTGTTATGGGTTTTTATAATATATGTAATTTTATTGTATCTGTAATTGCATTTCCAACAGCAGATGCTCCTGTGATAATGACCTTATCCCCTTTATGAACAACATCTGTTTCTAATGCCTTTTCAATTGCATATGCAAACAATTCATCAATAGACTGCTTCTTTTCAGCATATACTGGAAAAACATTCCATGCAAGATTTAACTGACGACAAGCCTTTTCATTTACTGTAACTGCAATAATAGGACAGGCTGGACGATAAGCAGATAGTTTAAAAGCAGTTAACCCATGTGCTGTAACACAGATAATTGCCTTTGCATCAACCTGATTCGCAGCATTAACTGCCGCATTGCAAATGGCGGACAAAAAATCTTCACCTAAATTTAATTGATTCTCAACAAAAATCTTTTTGAAATCAATATTGCTTTCTGTAAATGTCGCAATATCCTTCATTGTAGATACAGACTCTAGTGGATATTTTCCTGCAGCCGATTCTCCAGACAGCATTATAGCTGTTGTTTTGTCATAAATTGCATTCGCAACATCACTCACCTCTGCACGAGTAGGTCTAGGATTGGTTTGCATAGAATCTAGCATTTGGGTAGCCGTAACGACAATCTTACCTGCCTTATAGCACTTATCTATCATTTCCTTTTGAATGGCTGGAAGCATTTTAAAAGGAACCTCTACCCCCATATCTCCACGGGCTACCATAATACCATCAGATACCTCTATGATTTCATCCATTTTTTGAATGCCTTCTGTATTTTCAATTTTAGATATGATTCTTATCTTACCAGAGGTATCAAATTCATCTAAAAGCTTTCTTAATTCCAAAACATCCTCTTTTCTTCTTACAAAGGATGCCGCAATAAAATCAACACATTGCTGTATGCCAAATATAATATCACTACGATCCACCTCAGAGATATACGGCATATCTACAATCACATTAGGAATATTAATAGATTTACGATCAGATAAACTAGAATCGTTTAATACTTTACAAACTATGTTCTTTCCCTCTACTCGTAAAACCTCAAAGGAGACCTTGCCATCATCCGCCAAAATCTTTGTCCCTGGTTGATTTACGTAAACTGCCAAATCTGGATAGGTTAATCCAACCTTCGTTTCATCTCCTATCATATCATAGTCAGAACAAAATACAAATTCTTGTCCTTTTTTTAATTCAACCTTTTTGTTTTTAAATAATCTTACTCTTATTTCTGGTCCCTTAGTATCTAGTAAAATAGGTAAGGGAATGCCTAGCTCCTCTCGAACTCTTTTTACACGATCCATTCTAACCTTTTGTTCTTCATGTGTTCCGTGAGAAAAATTCAGTCTTGCACAATCTAAACCATTCTTAATCATAGACTTTAACATGTCATCAGAATCACATGCTGGGCCTAAAGTACAAATAATTTTTGTTTTACGCATTTATTTTTCACCTCTATATAATATTACCACAAAATGGGAAAAAAAACATTATATTTCATTTCAAAATAAAAAAAACTATTACTCTAGTAATAGTCAATTTCAAAATGGTGCCGAAAAAAGGAATCGAACCCTCAACCTACTGATTACAAGTCAGTTGCTCTACCAATTGAGCTATTTCGGCA
>JAIEEQ010000026.1 GCA_029067355.1 Anaeroplasmataceae bacterium
CTTTATATCCAAACTGCTTCCCTGTCTTAGTTAATACCTCAAAAAATAAAGGAATATCACATAAAAAGATATAATTATCTACATAATAGCTAACAGTATGCTGATTTACACAGCTTTTTAATAAAGACACATTGGGACTTGCAGGAGAAGAAAAGCCAATAGGAAGGTAGTTTTGATAAATCGTATACAAGTAAAACAAATCTTGCTCATCATCTATTGTATACTCCATTGATATTTCTTTTATATTGTTTGTACAATCCTCTAAAGCAAAAATTAGAGTCTCTTCTTTTTCTTCAAAGGATACAGTTACTGCACTCCTGCAGGAACAAAGAAAAAATAGAATAAAGCATAGGGAAAGACTGATTCGTTTCATAAAATCACCGAATAAAAATATGTTCATTTTTTAAAAATTATGCTATAATAGGAGCAACTAGGAGGTAAAAGTGATGAAAAAAGCTGTTTATCCAGGTTCCTTTGATCCATTTTCAAATGGTCATCTTGACATAGTTATGCGTGCATCTAAATTATTTGATGAGCTACATATTCTTGTTTCTCATAATATTTCAAAAAGAAATAACTTTTCTGTTACTGAACGCATTTCAATGATTCAAAAATGTGTATCAAGAATACCTAATGTAATAGTTGAAGGCTATGATGGATTAGTTGTAAAATATTGCCTAGAGCATAATATAGATGTCATTGTAAGAGGTCTGCGGAATTATAATGACTATGAAAATGAATTCAATCTGTTTCAGTATAATAAGGATATTGCTTCTACAATTGAAACTATTTTACTTCTTCCATCAACAAAAAATCAATTTGTTTCTTCTTCTGCAATTAAGGAATTAGTAACCTTTGATTGTGATATTTCTAAATATGTTCCAAGCGAAATCAAATCAGAAATCATTAAAAAATTAAAAGAAACCAACTCTAAGAAATAATTGAAAAGGACATAAGCGATTATGTCCTTTCCTTTTTTATAAAATTTTATTTTTTTAACAGCTTGAACAAATCAGGGGTTATCCCTTTATCCTTAAGCAATTTTATAATTTTATCCTCTTGTTCCTTTGATAAGGTTTTGTTTGCTAACCCACAGCCTTTGCGGATAACTGTTCTTAAATTCTCCTCATCATTCAAATCTAAGGTTGAAGCCTCACTTACCAGCTCATACATTGCCTCCTGATTGACATTTGAGCGGGCTATCAATTCAATAATATTCTTAAAATCCATTTAAAAATCCTCCCAAAATTAATATATGAGAGGACAATCGTTTAGTTGACTATTATTACTTCTTCCTTTAGACTTCTGCTTAAAAGCTTTTCTAAAGCCACCTTTGCGGTAATTCGATTTTGAATTACAGCATAGGCAGCTGATATAATTGGCAGCTCTAGATGATGCTTCACTCCAATTTGATATGCTGCCTCAATGGTTTTAATTCCTTCCACCGTTTGAGACATTGAGGCTAGAGCTTCTTTTACAGGCATTCCTTGGCCAATCTTCAATCCACATTGGAAATTACGTGAGTTAAATGAGGAAGCTGTAACAATTAAATCACCTACCCCAGATAGCCCATAAGCCGTTTCTGGATTCCCTCCTAAGACTGAAACAATTAAAACAATCTCTCTAACTCCTCGACTAATTAAAAAGGCTCTTGCATTTTCTCCTAGTCCCATGCCATAGGCTACTCCAGACACTATCGCAATTGCATTTTTGATAGCACCAGAGGTTTCTACTCCAATGACATCACTAGAGGTATATACTCTTAAATAGCGTTCATTTGAAAAAAACTTTTGAACAAATTTAGCTGCCCAATCTGATTTAGATGCAGCAACAAGAGCTGTAAGCTTTCGCAAAATAAGTTCCTCTGCATGAGATGGACCTGACAAATTTACATATCCCTTTAATAAGCCTGCGGGTATTTCTTCTTCTACAATTTGGCTAACACAATAGGATGTATCTGGTTCAATTCCTTTGCTAACATTAATAAACAATGTAGGAACCTTCAACAGCTGGCTTATTTCTTTTAGCACAGATCGCATAGCTTTTGTTGGAACACTAAGAAGAAGGATATCAGAAAAATTTACTGCTTCCTCTATACTAAGTGTAGCTGTTATAGCTTCTGGGATTGTGATATCAAAAAAAGGATGAGTATGCTCCTTATTGATCTTATGAACAAAAATCGGATTGATATCTCGAATGAGCACATCATGATGATTATCCGATAATACCTGTGCAAGCGTTGTTCCCCAAGCACCACCGCCAATACATGTTATTTTCATAACTAATCCCTCTTTCTAAATTCAAATTTTATAGGAGTTCCAAAAAAATCAAAATTTTTTCGGATTTGATTCTCTAAATAGCGATGATATGAGAAATGTAAATACCTTGGCTCATTTACAAAAAATGCGAAGGTTGGAGGATTAACTCCCACCTGTGAGGTGTAATAAATCTTAATTTTTCCACCATTAAATTCACTAGGAGGAAACATAGCCACTGCATCATTGATCACATCATTTAAAGTAGAGGTGGATATTCTTCTATTATTTGCTTCATAAGCCTGAAGAATTGCAGGAAAAAGGGTATGAACTCTCTTATTATCTAAAGCGGAAAGAAAAACAATAGGAGCAAAATCCAGGTATTTAAATTCCTTACGTACATCCTCTGTAAAGCGTTGCATTGTCTTAGAATCCTTTTCCACCAAATCCCACTTATTTACAACAATAATACAAGGACGATTATATTCCTCAATATACTGCCCTACATGGGTATCCTGTTCTAGGATTCCTGTATCAGCATCTAAAACCAATAGAACAATATCACTTCTTCCAATGGCATCAACACTTCTAATAACAGAATATTTTTCTACATTTTCATATATTTTTCCTCGTTTTTTCAACCCTGCTGTATCAATAACAACATATTCCCTATCATATGCCTTAAAACGAGTATCAATAGAATCTCTTGTTGTTCCTGCGATAGGAGAAACAATCACACGATTGTCATTTAAAAGACAATTGGTCAAGCTGGATTTCCCAACATTTGGTCGTCCAATTAAAGAAAAATGAATGGCCTTATCCTCTACTGACTCCACCTTTACAGGAAAATTCTCGATGACCTGATCTAATAAATTTCCTGTTCCAATTCCATGAGAGGAGGAAACTGGAATGGGATCTCCAAAACCTAAAGAATAGAACTCATAGATATTTTCTTTAAATTTTTGATCATCTACTTTATTCACAGCTAAAATAATTGGCTTTTTTGTTTGATATAATAGCTTTGCAATACTCATATCATCATGAGTTACTCCACTTCTACAATCAACCAAAAAAATAATTACATCCGCTTCATCCATAGCGATTTCCGCTTGCATTTTGATTTCTGTCAAAAAAGGGGCATCCCCTAATTCGATTCCACCAGTATCAATCAGAAAAAATTCCTTTGATAGCCAGCTGCTTTTCGCATAAATTCGATCACGAGTTACCCCTGGTTGATCATCAGTAATGGATAATCTTTCGCCAATAATACGATTAAATAATGTTGATTTACCAACATTCGGTCTGCCAACAATTGCTACTTTTGGCAACATATTATTCACCACCAAATCTAATTATTTTAAAGCGTCCTTAAGAACATCCCCTAATGTTAAGGTTGCATCTTCCTCTTCAAGATATTTTTCAAAGGACTTTCTTTCTTCTTTTGTAGCTACTCTACGGATAGATAAACGAAGACGCCATTCTGCTGGCTTGATATCTATGATTTCTGCCTGCTTGATATCTCCACTATGGAAATAATCCTTAACTCCGCCACTTTGACTATCAGTTAATGATTCATTTGCAGGAACAAATCCGTCTACACCTAAGGTTTCTACCTTTAGACCATTATCTAATACCTCTGTAACCTTAACCTCTACCACATCTCCAATTTTAGCAGTAACTCTTGTCCAAGGATTATCCATTAATGCTTTACGGGATAAAGAAATCTTAGAGTTAGCTGGATCTAAGGATAAAATTGCACATTCAACCTCATCGCCAATAACAACAAAGGAATTATAATTATCATTTGGATTATGAGAATACTCAGATTGATGTAGTAATCCTTTAACCTCAGGAGCAAGCTCAATTAATAATCCAAAAGGCAATTTATTAACTACCTTTCCTTTTACAGTTTGTCCAACAGTTACTGTCTTTGCATAAGCCTCATATGGTGTATCTAAAAGAGCTTTACGAGATAAAACAAGCTTGCCATTTTCCTTAGAAAGTACTTTAACCTCCATTGTATCACCAACTTTAGCAACCGCATGGATATCAGTTGTAAAGGTGTGAGAAAATTGATTGATTCTTAGTAATCCCTGAAGATGATTAAAACGTAGGAATACTCCAAACTTTTCAACCTTTACCACAGTACCCTTTAATACATCTCCAACAGAGATTGCCTCAAGCTCTGCTTCCTTTGCCTTAGCTGCTTCTTCTCTTTCAATAACTCTACGAGAAACAACTGCATTCTTTCTAGCTTCATTTACCTCAAGAATACGAACTAAAAATTTATCATTCATTTTAACAGTCTCAGGAGATTGAGATAAAGGCATAAATAAATTATTTCCTTCAAAGCTGACAGTATAGCCCTTTTGAGGAATTGCCTTAGTTACAACAACCTCAATGGACTCATCCTTTTCTTTTGCCTCTACAACACGCTGAAAGGCAATTTTAGATAATTGGTTTAAACGAGATAAATAGATATTATCCTCATTTTTTTTAGCTACCTGACATTCAATCTGATCTCCTATTTTTACAAGACCCTTAAAGCTTTCAATGCTCTTATCCTTTGTAAAATGGTCCAAATGCATTGTTCCCTCAGTAAATTGATGAATATCCAAATAGATTGTTTTATCCTTTATTTCTACTACTGTTCCTGTAACTAAATCTCCAACTCTTAAATTCTTTGGCAAATTCAAGTCTTCCATTTTAAAATCTTCCATACTTCCTAACCTCTCATTTATTAAATCTATTATTTGCTTTGCTACTTCATCCATTGTTAGATGTGTCGTATCAATAGGAATAGCATCCTGTGCTTGCTTTAGTGGTGCAATTTCACGATGAGAATCCTTATAATCTCTAAGTTTAATTTCCTCTAGTATTACCTCATATTCAGCAGAAATTCCTTTAGCTCTTATTTCTGCACATCTTCTTTTAGCACGCTCCTCTGCCGCTGCCGTTAAGAAAATTTTCAAATTGGCATAAGGTAAAACAACAGTTCCTATATCTCTACCATCCATTAAAACCTTGCCTTCTCGTGCAGATTCTCTTTGATATCTAACCATCAATTCACGAACAAAAGCAAATTTACAACAGGTAGAAACATTGTTTGTAACTTCACTGCTTCTTATTTCTTCTGAAACATCAACCCCATTTAAATAGATGGTATTATTCTTATAAATGATGGATGTTTCATTTAAAAAGGTATAAGATGCCTCATCTTCAATATTCACATTTCTTCTTAATGCCTCTAAGGTAACTGCTCGATACATTGCTCCTGTATCTATATGTGTAAATCCCAATCGCTTTGCCACAAGCTTAGAAATAGAAGATTTACCACTGCCAGCAGGACCATCCAAAGCTACAATAAAATTCTTCATGACTATCCCTCTTAAACAATCTAAATTATTATATCATATTTTTTTACATTTTTCAATTCTTACAAACTATATAAAACTTTTATTTCGTGGGGTTTTAAGGCTCTGCACTCTCCAACGGACAATCCATCCAGTGTTATCCCCCCAAAAGAAATACGCTTAAGCTTCTTAACTGGATAGCCTATGCTTTCACACATTCTACGAACCTGACGATTTCTTCCCTCTGTTATAGTCAACCGAATTAGAGAAGAATTATTCTTTTTGTCAATAGATATCACTTCGACCTTGGAACGCTTTGTTAGTTTTCCATCTAAAAGAACACCCTTCATAAGACGAGTAACTGCATCTTGATTTAAAATCCCCTCCACACGTACCTGATAAACCTTTTCAATTTCTTTTGCAGAGCGAGTTAGTCTATAAGACAATTCTCCATCATTTGTAATCAACAAAACACCAGAGGTGTCATAATCTAATCTTCCTACGGGAAAAACTCGATGTGCCTTGGTTATTTCTTTTGGTATTAAATCCATAACGAGTCTTCTTCCATAAGAATCACTTACCGTTGTCAAATATCCTGTTGGCTTATATAAAACATAATATACAAGTTGCTGTTTAGTTAAAACCTTATTATCTACTTCAATAATATCCTTTGCAGATACCTTTGTTCCAAGCTCCTTGACAATCTCTCCGTTAATCCGAACTCTACCGGAAAGAATAATCTCTTCACATTTTCTTCTTGATGCAACTCCACAAGATGCCATTACCTTTTGGAGACGCTCTGACGTATCATTCACAGTAATCACCGTTTTTGATTTTACCATAATTCAACGAAAAAGGAAAGAAACTTCTTTTATTTTTAAAAGAAAACTTTACAAAATGAAATTTAAATTTTTTCTTATGAAAAAAAGTGAAAATGTAGACTTAACAAATGTCGTTTTTTGTGATATTATGAGGTTATATAT
>JAIEEQ010000027.1 GCA_029067355.1 Anaeroplasmataceae bacterium
TAGAGGTGTTTAAGTGACAGCCATTGCTAAACACTTTAATAAGATTCATATCTTGATTATACTCATATTGATAACTAAAATCATTCCCGCTATAAACCTGTTCAATCGCTTGAATACCCACAGAATAATAGTGAGATCCATCTCTTCTTTCGTAGGAATAGTTTATCTCAGAAAATTTACCTTTTCTCTTTGAAACAGCTCCTGTAATTGGATGATATTCATACTCATAAGAAAACATTGGAAATTTATGGTCTTCATCTGATCCATATTCTATTTTTTCTATTCTTGAATTTATAGTATCAAATCTTTTAAATTCTGTGGAACCTATATTATATTTTGTAGTTAAGGCATTTTCTTTTACTATGGACAAATAGTTTTGATTTAATCGAGTAGTCCTATATCCTTTCTTTTGATTGTTGTTATCATAAATAAAGGTCGTCTCTATATTGGAATATCCATCATATAGTGTCTTCACTTGGGCTATGAAAGGGCTTTCATTAAATGGTTTTGCATAAGACTCATCTCCTATAATATCTCCCTGTTTTTGATAAGTAAAGGACACTTCTCCTTTTCCATTACTTTCCTCAAAAACAATACTTTTAGGTCTGCCATAATCATCATAATAAATATTATTCGTTGATCCAGTTAAATGATTTTTACTGATTATGACATCAGATGAATCAGATTCAATTTCTTCCTCATAAATACTCTGTTTTTTACCATTTATCTCAATTGAAGTGGTTTTAATATTTCCATATTCATCTAAGTCAAATAAATATTTATTTTTCTTGTCTTTTAAAGATTTAAGATTTCCTAGATTGTCATATTCTATTTGATTATATTGATCTTCACTAGTTATACCATTCATCCTATTGATTGCATCATAATTATAGTGCTGATAACTATTTTCTCCACTTTTAATTCCCAAGATTTTATTATCTGAATCTAAAAGATATTCTATACTGCATTCTTCATTTTTTATAGAAATAGGAATTTCTCTAAGTCTTCCATCTCCTGATTCGTCATTATAAGCATACATTAAATATAACCTTTTTCTGTCTGATATAAATTTATTATTAGAATCAAAGTCCTCTTTTTTAGCAATCATAGTACTTAAAAGATTTCCATAATTATCAAACTCATTTACTATTTTTTTACCATATTCATCTACGGATTCAATAAGTCTTCCTTGTTTGTCCTGAATAGCATAATTTGATTTATTATCTGTTGTAGTAATAATTTTTATTAAATTTCCTTTTACTACATCATATTCCTTACAGGAAGTTCTCTCATTTGTCACAGAATATGTTGCAAGTTCTAATAAAATTTGCATATTACTACATTCATATTCTGGTTGAAGTGCCATATTTTCTGGTCTTTCTACCACCTTAAAAAAGATTTTATTTACATTTGCAACACGCTTTTTTCCATTATTATAAATAAAATCAAATTGGTCAGTAGAGCTAGTTTCTTTGTTAATCATGCTTTGCAAGACATCATTTTCTGTTAAAAAGTTCTCTTTACCTAAAAGTATCGTTTCACTCAATCTATCTGTTTTTAAAAGTCTTACGCTATAATAATTTGGGAAAATAGGATAGATTATATTAATAAGATTAAAGTTCAAAACCGTTCTAGAACTACCATCACATCTAACATTAGTTACTTCATAAACCCCCGTCCCATCTGTCTCAACATAAATTGAAATACGCCTTAAACCTAATCTATTTTTTTGTTGGTCATCTTTTACAGGCAAACTCACTTCCACTTTCTGCCAAGCGTTTGTAGCCATAAAATCTATATGCTTTTCATTCTTGTAATTATGTATATCATTGTCATACTCTATTCTGACTTTCATATATTTAGCATTAGTAGAGTTATGTTTTAACCAAAAGGATAGCTTATAATTTAAAAAGCAGCTTCCTTTACTTTCATAGTAACCTTTAAAATCATTATTTTTAAAATCATAATCCATAAAAGTATCAGAATAAGTATCTAAACAACAAATTCCTTTATTTAAATTTCTTGAAAAAATTCTTTTTTTATTTATAGAAACATCATTGTATCCTGCTGGTATATCACACATTAAAGGATGTCCTGTATCCTTTGTAAGCGTCATTAAACTATTACCACTTACTTCAAACTGTGATATAACTATATTTTCACGATTTTTATAATAACGATAGGTTTTTTCTTTTAATGTTAAAACATCTGTATAGGATGTAAAATATGAAATTAAGCTGTTGTTTGTTAAAAGATTTTTGTTAATACTAAAGCATTCATAACATTCTAAAATAGCTTCCTTATCATGAATTATATCAAATAAATAGTCATCTTCCCCCAAAATAATTTCTGTACTATTTAAATACATTACATGCTTACACGATTCACCTATTTCAAGTTGCCCTTTTTCTATATACTCATCCTCAACTAAATATGAATTATTTTCTACAACATTGAACGATTTCAGATTAATTTTAGAAATTCCTTCTTGCACTTTTAATTGAGATCCAATATATTCTATTTCAACAGCTCGTCCATTGCTTGTACCTGTTGCAAAAATCAAATTAGAATTAGAATCATATTTAAACATTGTAACATGAGCTAACGCATCTTTTACAAATGTATAAGCGCTTTGTAAATTTGTTCCTTCATAATTATAATAAACGGACTCTTTTTCCACTTCTTTATCTATTAATGATATTTTATATAACAGATTATATCGATATTCAAATTTAAAATATCGTTCTTCTTTTCTTCCATCATAGCATTTAACCAATTTTCCAGAAGAATCATATTCAATGAATTTTGTGATCATTTTACTTCTTCCCATAGATATGATTGCTTTTAATCTTCCTTGAGAATCAAAATCTAAACAATTTTCTTGACTATCATGAATCTGCCGAATATACGTATCAGTAGTTAAAACTAACCCTGTTCCACTCTGATCGACATAGCGATTCCTATCATATTGAACAAAACGATGTAAATGATTAAATTCATCAATATAAATATAGTCTCCTACCTGATAACCTTCTAAATTATAAGAAGGTTGATAAGGAATTACATATTGTTGAATATTCAGTTTCCAAAAATTACCCATATGAGAATCACCAATATGGTTAATAGTGGTGTAGATGTGAGAGACTCCCATTTGGAAGGTTCCATTCCCCATCTCTAAATCTCCAAATTGGAATTTCACTTCTTTTAATCCTGCGTTTACACTTAATTTTCCACCATCACACTCGTAATCCATATAAGTGTGAGAAACAAGACTAAATTGATTATTCTTAAATTGCATCCTATTTTTTCATCCCTTCTATTAAATCTTTAATTTTTTGCTCAATTTGCATTTTAGAATTATTTTCTATTTAAATTTTAAAAAAAAATTAATT
>JAIEEQ010000028.1 GCA_029067355.1 Anaeroplasmataceae bacterium
TAAAATATCTAATAAATTTAATGTAGACTGCTTAATATTATAAGACTCGTCTATGCCTCCAAAGGGCAACAATAAAACATCAATATCTAAAAAATCGGATAATTCACTAGAAAGCTTAGCATCAGGAAGAACCTGTGCTAAAGCCTCATACCGAATATCTCCTTTAATAATTCCTAACACTTTCATCACCGTTTTATAGTATGAAAGACCAAAAGAAAAGGTGCCCAGAAGCACCCAAGTCTTTTTCTTAAAAGTTAAATACTTCTATTTCTACCTTAGTTCCCTTTGCGACAACGAATGCATGGTTTGCTACCTCTTCTCCCCATGTTCCCTTTTCTACATGCTCCCAAGACTTTCCAGCAACCACCTTAAACTCAACATTTGAGTCAATAGGTAATAGCTTGGAGGCTGTATAACATCCACATTCCTCACAAAAAGAAAGCTTAGCTCCCTTCGCAGGATTCCAATCTCCTAATGCAGGAACATTTCCTACTATATATAATTCCTCCTTTATAGGAGACTTCACTAAAAACTCTATTCTTGTATTTGCCATATTTCTTATCTTCCTTTCCTTTACAATGCTATTGTATAAAAGATTTTTTTACATTACAAGGATAAAGCGTTTCCTAGAATTAAACTTGTCAAAACAAGACATTTTCTCCTTATTTTTTTATAAAAAAGGAAAGAAACCTTTCCACATCAAAGCAAGAGGCAAAAATCATAATAAAGGAATACATAAACTTAAAAAAAATGTAAAAAATATAGCTGTAACCAATAAAAATGTGATATGATAAATATGGTGATACAAATGAACTTTCCAACAGTAAAAAGAGAACAAAAAAAAGTAATAAACAAAGCAAATCTAGGAATGGACTTAGAGGAGGCAATCAACGAAAGTAATACATATTATTTAAACAATAATATTGCTGTCATTCATAAAAAGCCTACTCCCGTTCAAATCGTAAAGGTAAACTATCCTTCTAGAAATAAGGCTGTCATTACTGAAGCCTACTATAAGACTCCTTCAACTACGGATTATAATGGAATTTATAAGGGCAAATACATAGATTTTGATGCAAAGGAAAATCATAATAAAACCGCTTTCCCACTTGCAAATGTATCTGCTCATCAGGTAAGCCATTTAAAAAAGGTTCAGGAGCATGGTGGCATTGCCTTTCTATTAATAGCATGGAATCTTTATGACGAGTATTACCTATTACCTTTTGATGTTCTTAATGAATACTGGGAAGCTTCATTAAAGGAGGGGCGTAAATCAATCCCCTATGAGGCCTTTAAAACAAGAGCTTATCCTATTAAGCATGGATATCTCCCAAGAATTCCTTATCTGAAGGTCATTGATGAAATCTATTTTAAATAAGCTTCTTCTTGCAGTTACCATATTATCACTAATCATCACAATTATTGGAAGCATTGCTGGCATTATCATTTTTAAAAACGCAAGCAATACTTCCATTTTTATTCGGGAAAATAGTAAGCCTATATATATTTATGATAAAAACAACACGTTGGTTTCTTCAGATAGTCTCTATTATGAATATTGTTCCATTCAGGAGGTTAGTCCTGAAATCATCCATGCCGTAGTCTCCATTGAGGATAACGACTTTTATAACCATCCTGGTATATCCATTCCACGTATTATACATTCTATCTATCAGAATCTTACAAGTCATTCCATCGTTTCTGGAGCCTCTACAATTACCCAACAATATATAAAAAATACCTATTTTACAAATGAGAAAACACTGAGTCGTAAAGTAAATGAAATTGCTTATGCCTTAGAGCTAGAAAAAAAATACACAAAGGATCAAATTATGGAAGCCTATTTAAATACTGTCCTTTTTGGCAGTAATATTTATGGAATCCGAATGGCATCACGCTATTATTTTGATAAGGATCCTAAAGACATTCAGACCAACGAGGCTGCAATTTTAGCGGGTATGATACAATTGCCTAATTATTATAATCCATTAAAAAATCCTGAGGCTGCTACTGAAAGAAAGAACTTTGTATTAAAACGAATGCTGGAGGAAGGCTATATTGAAGAATCTAGTTTTAAAGAATATATTCTAATTCCTGCACAGGATCTTGTCCAAAAGGGATTTACAAATACAAAAATAACTTATTTAACACCTTATTTAGATTATCTATTTGCAAATCTACCTCAAAACAATGACTCTATTCAATCTATTCATACTCATTTAGATACTGACATACAAAAAACACTATACTCTATTATGAACAATGACTATAAGCTATTTAATGATGACGAGCTTAATTGTGCAATTGTCGTATTAGACAATGCAACCTATGGTGTAAAGGCAATCGCTGGAAATAGAACCTATCAGGAGCGTGTTTTAAACTACGCAAGTGATGTTCTTCTTCAACCTGGCTCTACCATTAAGCCACTTTTAGACTATGCTCCTGCAATAGAGTATTTGAATTTAAATCCTGCAACCATTATAGTGGATGAGGAATATAGCTATAAAAATGGAACTAAAATCAAAAACTATGATAACCAATATCTTGGTCCTATCACCATAAGAAAGGCTCTAAGTGACTCAAGAAATATTCCAGCTGTCAAGCTATTTAATATGGTAGGCTATGAGAAAGCCTTCCAGTTTGTCAAAAATTTAGGAATTGAAAAAATGGATACGATTTATGAAGCAGACGCCATTGGTGGAACAACCACAGGATATACTTTATTAAGTCTTGCTAACGCTTATCAGGCATTTGCAAATCTAGGATATTATAAAAAAGCATCTCCTTTTAAAGAAATTCAATATGAATTATCCACATTTCAAAACAATGAAGCTCCAAAGCTCGTTATGAAGCCTACAACTGCCTTTTTAATTAATTCCATTCTACACGATGTTTTTAAAGGAAGTACCTTTGATCAAAAGAATACCTATATGATGGCAAAAACAGGTCAAACAAATTATGATCAAAATACAATAGTTAAATATCGCCTGCCAGCAAACGCCACAAAGGATTCCTTACTGATTGCCTATACAAAGGATATGACAATTGGAGTTTGGGTAGGATATGAACGAATTACTGATGGAAAATTTTTAGATTATTACAAAAAGAATATTCCAAGAAGTATTATGAAGCTCTTATTAGATACCTTCTCCAAAAAAGGTCAATACTATGAGGATATTGAAGGGATAACCAAAAGCTATATAACCATTTATGATGGTACTGCATATCTAGCAAAGGAAAATGGATACTATGAATATTTTATAGAGGGAACTCAGCCTCTTACCTATCCCAACTATGATTTTAAGACATAAAAAAGCTCAGAATCCTGAGCTTTTAAAATGCCAAAAATAATAAATAGGCTAATCCATAATAAAGAACAATCGCTATAATATCGTTTAAAGTAGTTATAAATGGCCCTGAAGCAACTGCAGGGTCTATTTTTATTTTCAAAAAGAAAATCGGTATCGCAGAGCCTATTAAGCTACATATCGTCATAGCCATAAGTAAAGACAAGGAAACAATTCCAGAAGCCTTTAATGCTTCTAAATGCTGATATGTATCTCCTGTTATGGCCTGCTTAGTAATAAACAGAAAGCAAAATACAAAAACAAAAGCCAGTATAGCTAAAATAAGTCCATTCATAAAACCAACTCGAATTTCCTTAAAGCACAATTTTGCTAAATCTCTTGGTTTGGTTTCTTCTAAAGATAACATACGAATTGTTACTGCTAAGGACTGTGTTCCAGTATTGCCTGCCATATCTAAAATCAAAGATTGGAAAAATACAATAACAGGTAGTGCTGCAACAACTGCCTCAAAGCCTGATATAAGGCTTGAAACAACAAGTCCTAAAAACAATAAGGCAATTAGCCAAGGAAGTCTTTTCTTTACAGAGGAAAGAATTGATTCTCCTAAATTCTCCTCCTCCGTCAAACCACCAAGCTTAGCATAATCATCTCCCATTTCTTCCTCTAACACCTCAACAACATCATCAGAGGTAACAACGCCAATAATTTCATTTTTAGCGTTTAATATTGGATAAGAATCCATCGCATAATCTTTAAGTCTTACCATACAATCTGCAACCTCCTCATTTGCATAAAAATAAGGATAGTTTTGCTTCATAAGTGAAACCAAATCATCATTTTCTCTTGCGATAATTAGATCACGAAGATCCAGAGCTCCAAAAAAATGATGATATTCATCTTCTACATAAATTGTAGAAACATTATCATTTTCTGCCGCCTCTGAAATCACCTTTTTCATTGCCGTTTTTACAGTATTGGTTTTGGAAATCAAAATGAAGTTTGTTGTCATTTTGCTACCAATTTGATCTTCACTAAATTGATCAATCAACTGAATATCTGAGGCGGATTCTGGGTCAAGCAAGGATTCAATCTCCTTACGGTCATCCTCATCAAGCTCCTCTAAAACGTCTAATGCATCATCAGAATCCATTAATTCAATGATATCTGCTGCCTTATCCTGATCTAACTCCTCAACGTAATCAGCAACATTTTCCAAATACGTAAATATTTCTGATACATTCTGTTCACCTAAAATACGATAAAGTTTAAATCTCTGATCTTTATTTAAGCTCTCTAACGCATCTGCTATATCATTTTCATGGTACTGTAAAATTAAACTTTTTTGTTCTTCTGCTGGCTTGTCAGATTCAATAATCTCAACAAGCTCTTCAACATAATCACGAATCATTCTTATTCCTCCTTAAGAAAGTGTAAAAGGAAATGAAAAATGAAGTTGGAAATCCTTCTGTAAAGCCTGATTCATTTCCCTACTTTGATAATTCTTTTCTCTTAAAGCTATATGCTCACGTGTAAATAAGGCTTCGTCATAGAACATAGACTCCTTATTTAAAGGGAAAGATGAGGTGAGTTCTTGAATGACTTTTTTCATCTGGTCTAGGGATTCTTTATAAATCCTTGATATGTCTTCATATTCTGATTCTAAGACCTCTGTGGAACTAAAAACATGTTCACTTTCCTTTAATAGATTTTTAAATCCCTCTATATTTCCAAGACGATATACTGTAATTAAAGCTTGATATACCTTTCGTTCGTCCTCTGTACTATATGCTTGAACTAAAGGATGATGTTCAGAGCAATAATCTACAAATGCCTTATCTACACTTTCAAAGTCTAATTGACTATATTTTGAACAAACTCTTTCCATATCTAAGGCCAGACGATATTGTTGACGAAATTCCTGTATATGCCTTGAAAATTCTTTTTTACATTGATTTAAAAAATCTTTGATTTCTTCTTCTGACTTTCCATCCGAATGCATAGCAATCGCTTTAATCAAATAATCATTTTCATATTGCAAATATCGTTGTTGTTCTAGCTCTTCATGAAATTCTATAAAGTAAGATTGATTCAATAAAGAAATTTTTCGCTCTAGACCCTCAAACTCAATGACTTTAGCAATAAGTTCTTCTTTTATTTTCAAAAATTCTTCCATCTGCATTTTAATCACCTATTTTCTATACTCTTCCATTCTATCATAAATGATAGAAAATTTCATCCATAAAAATAAATTTCATCTTGAAATAAGGTATGAATTGAGTTATAATTATAGAGCTGTGTATTGACTCGGTAGCTCAGCTGGATAGAGCAACGGCCTTCTAAGCCGTCGGTCGCAGGTTCGAATCCTGTCCGAGTCGCCATTTTTTATATATTAGGTAATTAAAAGACCTTGAGTAAGGATATTTATACTTGTCCTACATTCAAGGTCTTTATGTTTTTAAGAATTTATTACTAATTATATGGTCAATATTTACAACTGACCTAATAGCCATAATGCAATATCATAAATTATGATTCCTTCATAACTATATTTTTCATGTTTAGTATTCGCAATAATTATTTTAGGGTGTGCATCTTTTATTCGAAGCAATGGATCGTATTCTCTTTTAAAAGTATCTTCGCTTGAAATGTTATCACTCACTTGAATGTAAAGTTTTTCTTTTTCATTCAATGCTACAAAATCTACTTCTTTTTCATATAGTTTACCAACATAGACTTCATATCCTCTTCTAAGTAATTCTAGATAAACTAAATTTTCATACACCCTTCCATAATCCATATTCCTAGTTCCTAAAATTGCATATCGCAATCCAGAATCGCACAGATAGTATTTATTGGAAGTTTCTAAATATTTTTTTCCCTTAATGTCATATCTCTTAATTTCATAAAAAATAAATGCATTACATAAATATTTAATATATTTACCAATAGTTACATGGGTTGTCTCAATAGCATTTGTATTAAGCGTTTCGCTCACTTTATTAACTGAGGTAAGATTACTTATATTATCCATTAAATATTCTGCAAGTTTATCCATAACTAATCCACTGGATAAATTATACTTTTGAATAAGATCACGATTAACAATGGTTTCATAAACATCTTTAAGGTATTGAACTCTATCTCTTTCATTTAAATATGGATAAGCTCCTGCGAAGCCCCCTTCTCTAACGTAGTTATTAAAGGCTTTATCAATATTTGAAATCTCTTCATGATAGGATATATATTCTTCAAAACTGAATGGAAAAACATGGATTTCAATATAACGTCCTGTAAATAAAGTGGCCAAATCTGCACTTAATAAGAAGGCGTTTGAACCTGTTATATAAAGATCAAACTTTTCACTTGAGTAAAGAGAATTAATAACTAACTCAAATCGATTGCAAAGTTGAACTTCATCAATAAAGACATAATTATTTCTCCCTAATATAAATTTTGCATTTACGTAATTATTTAAGGATTTATATTCTTTCAAATCATCAAATTGTAAATCAGTAAAATCAATAAAAATTATATTTGCTTTATTATCTGCTTTAGAGATATATTCCATATAAGCCTTCATTAATTTAGATTTTCCTGATCTACGAACTCCTGTTATTATTTTGATATCTGGGGTTCCTTTTAAATCAATAAGTCTATTCAAATATGTTGGTCGTTCAATTATTTTCATCTTCGTCTCACTTTCAAAACTTTAATTTTTTTGTATTTTTGAAACCGATTATATTATATATCATTTTAATTGAATTTTCAATAAACTAAATCACACTTTGTTAAGCACATAAATGAAAATGTATAATAAAAAGACTATCTTTTAATACTAACTTTCCTAGTTAAAATTTAATTGTGCGGGGGAAAATGCGCGGGATTTTTTATGGGAAATCTATACAAGACATTAAAAAAGATTAAAGTTATAGAAATTATTTAAACTATTTTTAAAAGATATTGTGAGTTATAAAAGATATTTAACGAATTTATAAGATATTGAAAGTAAATCACTTTACTTCTAAGCCGTCGGTCGCAGGTTCG
>JAIEEQ010000029.1 GCA_029067355.1 Anaeroplasmataceae bacterium
GATTTGTGATGTTTTAAATCATTTTGGAATGTCAGATGAGGATATTATACAAAAAATACGAGTGGATCACTAATCCACTCGTTTTAAATATTCTATAATTTCGTCAACCAGATTTTCAGGAGTTGAAGCTCCAGAAGTAATAGAAACAGATTTTATTGAAGAAAAATCAATGATTTTAACTTCCTCAATATCCTCAACAAGACAGGTCTTGATACCTTTAGATTGGCTAGCTGATACTAGCTTTTTTGTGTTAGAAGAGCTTTTATCTCCTACAACTATACATAAATCAACGGGCTCCTGTTCTAAGCATGCCTGTTGTCTTAGCGTTGTGGCTTTGCATATTTTATTATCAATATTAGCAAAAGGAAATCTTTCCTTAATTTGTTGATATAGTTTTTCTGTTTCAAAGATAGATAGGGTTGTTTGATTGGTTACATAAATATGATTGGAAGTAGGCTTAAGTTTGTTTATATCTTCCTGTGTTTCTATGAGCTGAATAGAAGAAGAAATTCCTAAGATTCCCTCACATTCTGGATGTCCCTTTGTTCCTATATAGAAGCAGTCATACCCTTTTGCAAGATATTCCTTCATTCTTTTTTGTACAAGTAATACATTACCACAGGTTGTATCTATAAGGGAAATTCCTCTTTCTTTAGCAATTTCATATACGATAGGTGCAACTCCATGAGCAGATAGTATTACAGTACCTCCAGGGATTCTTTTTATAAGCTCACTTCTGGAGGTGTTTTTTTCTTCTATTAAAATTGCGCCCTTTGACTCTAAATCAGCAATTACCTTTTGATTATGAATGATAGATCCAAGAAGATATATGGGTTTGGCTTCTCTATTTAAGACCTCATAAGCAATTTGTAATGCATTTTTTACACCACTACAATAGCTTTGAGGAGAAAGCTTATTTATTTTCATCAAGACCACCAAATCTTCGGTTACGACTTTGATAGTTTAAAAGTGCTTTTTCCAGCTCCTTTTTATCAAAATCAGGCCATAAAGTATCCGTAAAATAGAGTTCTGCATACCCAAGCTGCCAAAGAAGATAGTTACTGATTCTGACCTCACCACTGGTACGAATAAGCAAATCAAGCTTTGGATAATCCCTTGTGAATAAATGATTTTCTAGGGTTTCCTTTGTAATATCCTCAATCTTTAATTTGCCTTCTAAAACTAAGGAAGCAATTTCTTTAGTAGCCGTAGTAATCTCATCATAGGAACCATAATCAATACATAGCGTAAGAGTAATTTTAGTGTAATCCTTTGTTGCAGCTTCAATCTCTTCCATAATTTCTAGAAGTGCAGAAGGAATGCGATCCCTTCTTCCAATGAAGCATATTTTCATTTGTGAATTTAGAATTTTTTCTTTATAACGCTTGTAATAGCGTATAGGAGCGTTCATAATATAGGTGACTTCAGACTCTGGACGATTCCAGTTCTCCGTAGAAAAGCAGAACATGGTTAGATATTTTATTCCATATTCACTACAAGCCTTCGCTATATCTACAATATTAAAAGCTCCCTTTCTATGTCCAAACGTTCTTGGAAGAAATCTTTTTTTTGCCCATCTGCCATTTCCATCAAGAATCATTGCAACATGGTTAGGTATTTTGTTAGGATCAATATTCATATGTAATCCTCCTTTGCTTAATAGTAGTATATCATAAAAATGAAATGAAGAAAATACAGCTTTCATACATTCTTTTTAAGATTTTAAGGTAAACTATATAGTAAAGGAGGAATTTATATGAAATTTTATTATTGTGATACTTGTAAAAGCATATTTACTTTTGTAAATAAGCCCACTGAGCATTTAAATTGTTGTGGAAATCCACTAAAGGAGCTTGTTCCAAATTCCACGGTTGCTTCCTTAGAAAAGCATATTCCTGTATTAGAGCGTGTGGATAATCACGTTATTGCTAAGGTTGGAAGTGAAACTCATCCTATGCTTCCTGAGCACTACATAGAGTGGATTGTATTAGAAACAACTCATGGATATCAGCTAAAAAACTTAAATCCTGGAGATGCTCCTATGGCTGAATTTATTTTAGCACCAGGAGAAGAAGTCTTAACTTCTTATGCATATTGCAATATCCATAAGCTTTGGAAATGCTAAAAGAGCTTAAAATAAGTGAAAAATATTCTTTTATCAAATAAAATTAAGAAAAAGAAGCAAAAAAACAAGAAGGCAAATTTTTGCCTTTTTTTGTTTATTTTATTATTTAATTTCA
>JAIEEQ010000003.1 GCA_029067355.1 Anaeroplasmataceae bacterium
GAGGTACTAGGATATATTTATAGAGAAATTATTATAATGAGTCTACTTGGAATTTTCCTGGGCTTTGGCATAGGTCCATTGTTGAATTTGTTTGTGATGAAACAGATTGCAAGTCCAGGACAATGCTTTCCAACAACAATTCATGGATTGAATTTCTTATATTCCTTTCTAATAACCTTTATTTTTATTGGAATTGTATTATTGCTGTTTATTCCTAAAGTGAAAAAAATAAAAATGGTGGAATCATTAAAGTCTGTTGAATAATGCTACAAATAATGGAGTTTTAGAAAATGAATGATATTTTTATTTCTTACAAGGTGCATAACCGAAAAAAGGCAATTGAATATTATAAAATCCTCAAAGCTCAAAATTATCAGGTTTGGTTTGATCAGCTTGTTCCTAAGGGGGCAGACTGGAAACAAACAATAGAAAGCCAGATAAAGGAGTCTACGCTTTTCTTATGCCTTTTAAGTAAGGAATGTCTTTTGGATGATTGGGTGTTTTTTCAAATTCAAACGGCAAGAAAATATCATAAAAAAATAGTGTATATTACCTTAGATGATACATTGTGGTCTTGTCATAAAGAGTATGGAGTAAAAAAAGAAAGCTACCTAAGTCTAGAGGAAATTTCCTTAGAAAAATATTTTATAAACCCTAAAAAAAAGAAGCGTAGCATTCTTGGATCAATGATTATTAGTTCCATAGTTTTGACATCTTTGATGATATGGGCCTTTGTTTTTGGAATTCATATTATGCATATGTCCTTAGGCTTTCAATATGGCTTTGTTTTTTTAGGAATTGCTATATTGCTGTTTTTATCCTATTGGAATAAAAAAATCATTTATTTTATCCATAGCGGACTTGCGGTTGTATTACTAAGTATAACTATGTATGTCCTGCCTTCATATTATTTATCTACAATTCCAATAAATAGTTTAGTCTTTATCCTCATATATGTATTTACATTTTCCTTACGATACTCTAAAATTAATTTATGGCTTTCTTTATTAGCTGCCATTTTCTATTCTCTATTCATTACTATTGTAGATGCATCCATTCTAATTTTTGTTAGTCAGTTCTTTGATTATGATTGCTCTTGGTTAAGTATAATTATGCTATTTGGCTTTATGTTCTTTAAATTTTGGAATATGAAAAGTGATTATGAGTAGGTATCTAAGTGCCTGCTCATTTCCTTTTATCTGTAAAAATATAATAGAAAATATGGATATTCATTTAAAAAAATCAAAAAATGGTATATAATAAAAAGGTCAAAGGAGTGAATTAAAAATGAAAATAGATATTATTTCTGGTTTTTTAGGAGCTGGTAAAACAACGTTTATCAAGCGACTTTTAAATTCAAAATTAAAAAATGAAAAGGTTGTTCTAATTGAAAATGAATTCGGAGAGGTTTCTGTGGATTCTGATTTTTTGGCAGATACTAAAATTGATGTAAAGGAATTATCACAAGGATGTATCTGTTGTAGCTTATTTGGAGATTTTTCTAAATCCTTAAATGAGGTTGTGGAAAAATTTCATCCAGATCGTATTTTAATTGAACCCTCTGGAGTTGGTAAGCTTTCTGATATCATACAAGCAGTTGCAGATGCTGAGCTTGAGCACAATTTGAATGCTTTGGTGTGCTTAGTGGATGTTACAAAGGCTAAAATGTATTCAAAGAATTTTGGAGAATTCTTTTTAGATCAAATAAAATCTGCTCATACTTTAATTCTTTCAAGAACAGATGTTGCAAAGGAAGAAAAAATTACAGAAGCTTTAGATATTATAAGAAATTACAATAAGGGAGCCGTTTTAGTTACAACACCTATTAATACATTAAAGGATGAGGAATTATTCCAAGCGTATGAAGGGATTCAAGATGATTTCTTAAAAGAGTTATTTTCCAGTTTAGAGCATGAGCATCATCACCACCATGATGAGGAATGCGAATGTGGGCATCATCATCACCATGATGAGGAATGCGAATGTGGGCACCATCACCACCATGATGAGGAATGTGAATGTGGACACCATCATCACCATGCTGATGAGGTATTTAGTTCTGTTGGCTTTGAAACTGCTAAGAAATATGAAATACCTTATGTAGAAAAAATTTTACATGCTATGGCAAATGGAGAATATGGAATGATTGTTCGTGCTAAGGGTGTAATAAGTGATTTGAAAAGCCAATGGTTTGAATTTAATTTGACTCCAGAAGAAGTAAATCTTACTGCTTGTAATGCACGTCCTATTGGAAAGATTTGTGTTATTGGTTCAAAGATTGATGAGCATAAAATTAAAGAATTATTTTAGAGGTTAAAATATGGTTGAAGTTCCTATTTTTATTGTAAATGGCTTGATTGAAAGTGGAAAAACTACATTAATTAAAGAAATTATAGAAAACAATGTTTCTTATCAAGCGGGAGCCACTGTATTGGTTGTTTGTGAGGATGGAGAGGTTGAGTACGAGGATTCATGGTTAAAGGAATATGATGTTCAGATTGTACGCATTGAAAAGGAATCAGACTTGACAGCAGAGCTATTCTTTGAAATTGATGAGAAGTACAAGCCAGTTCAGATTGTTCTAGAATATAATAGTTTTTATTCTGTGGAAAATTTAGAATTTCCAGAATATATGCCAGTATATCAGCAGGTTACTTTGATAGATGCCTCTACTTTTGGTATTTATTTTAATAATATGCGACAAGTTTTTAATAATTTAGTCAAACTATCGTCTTTGATAATTTTTAATCGTTGTGATGGTGTTTCAGATTTAGGAACCTATCGTAGACAAATTAGAGCCTTAAATCAAGAATGTCAAATTGGCTTTGAGGGAAAGAATGGACAACTTACTTCTATGCTTGATGAGGATTTACCATATGATATTACAAAGGATACAATTTTATTAGAGGATATGGATTACCCAACTTGGTATATAGATGTATTTGACAATTATGAAAAGTACTTAGGAAAAACAATCCGCTTTAAAACCTTTGTTAGAGATATTTTGGAGGATTCCATTGTTGTTGGCAGAAATGTTATGACCTGTTGTGAAAATGATATTCAATTTTTGGGCTATGAGGTTCAAAATGTAAAGGAGCCTGTGACAATTGGAGATTGTATTTTCTTAGAATGCAGTGTAGCTCATGAATATTCTAGTGTTGCAGAAGAAGAGGTTGTAATGCTTTATGCTAAGAAAATATCAAAGCTTCCTAAGGAAGAAGATTCAGTATTGTCCTTTTAAGTAGAAATTGCTCATAATTGGGCTTTTTCTTTTTGGGAATTTTGTGTTATACTTATAGAAGGTGATGGTTATGCAAAAAACAATACAGGTTCACAATGCAGAAGAAACGATTCGTGTTGGAGAGCGGATTGGAAAAAATCTTCATCCAGGTGATGTTGTTTTATTAATAGGTGATTTATCTGCTGGAAAGACAACGATTACAAAGGGTATTGGTGCTGGCTTAGGTGTTAAAAAAATTATAAATTCTCCAACATTTACGATTGTTAAGGAATATAAGGGCAGATGCCCTTTGTATCATTTAGATTTATATCGCCTAAATGGATTAAATTTAGATTTTGATTTAGAAGAATTCATAGAAGGTGATGGGGTATGTGTTATTGAATGGCCATATCAGGTGGAAGAGATTTTACCTAAAGAATTCTTATTGATAGAGCTAATCCGTATTGATGAATTAAGGAGAAGCATTCAAATAGAGGCTAAGGGGCTTCGTTATGAAGAGGTGTTAAAGCAAATATGAAAACAATAATAATAGATTCTGCTACAAATGTTTTATATACAGCCTTGTGTGAAGATGAAGAAATTCTTTATGAATCATATGTACCAGGAAAGCAAGATCATGCAAGTGTGATTCTTGTGGAGGTGGAAAAAGCGTGTCAAAAGGCAGGGATAGATTTAATTCAAATGGATCAAGTAATTGTTGGTGTGGGACCTGGCTCCTATACAGGTGTACGTATGGCAGTAGCAGTAGGAAAATTGCTTGCTACATTAGAATCACACATAAAACTATATAAGATTTCCACCTTAAAGCTTATGGCCAGTGGATTAAAGGGAAATGTTTTATCATGGATTGATGCAAGAAGAGGAAACTGCTTTGGCTGTATTTATAATCCTCAGCAGGACGTATATTTAATCTGTGAGGCCTTGCTGGAGAAAAGTACTTTGGAGAGTCAGACCTATGAGTCTATTGCTGATGAAAATACTTATAGGGTAGATCCGTTAAGGGTTATAAAGCTTGCTGAAGAGGTTATAGAGCCTAGAACACTTGTTCCAAATTATTTAAGGGAAACCGAAGCGGAGCGAAATCTTCATGATTAGACCTTACAAAGAAGAAGACATTCTAAAAATTATAGAATTAGAAAGGAAATATCTTTTATCCTCTTTAGAAGAGAACTATTATAGAAATGATTTGAATAATCCCTTAGCTTATCATTATGTTTTAGAGGAGCAAGAAGGGATTATTGGTTTTGTTTCCTCTATTTTTGATGGCTCTTCATTAGAAATTTTAAATATTGTTATAGATGAGGATAAGCAGTTGAAGGGATATGGAACTCAGTTGCTTGTGACCTTGTTTGACCACCTTCTACCCTTTGGCTTGGAAAAGGTGACTCTTGAGGTAAGACAATCCAATCTTTCTGCCATTCATCTATATGAGAAGCTTGGCTTTTCAACCATCTGTATCCGCAAAGAATATTATAAAAATAAAGAAAATGCGCTTGTTATGCAGAAGCTTTTTGATCATACGCTAGATATAATACATTTAGAAGCAAATCTTTTTTCTAAGAAAAGTGGCATAAAATACACAAGTGATTTTAAAGAAAGATACTGCTTAAATTATTATGACCTGTTTAATTATAAAATCAATTCTTTAGTGGAATTTGAATGGGAGGATTACATTTTCTTTGTTTCAAACTGGATTGATGAGGATTTGTTTCAGGGATTTGATATCTCTAAAATTGCCTTGCTGCATACGAATGCCTATCACTATCAATCTCTATCAAAGAAATCCTATGATGTTTTAGAAAATGATGTAGATGGATATATTGACTATATGGTTCAGTCTAATTTACAATATGGTAAGGAGTATGCTGAAAAGTATGCAAAATTCAGCTTCAAAAATATTCAAACAGGAAAATCGAAATTTTTCTCTGTTCGGATTAAAGATAGAATTGTTGGAAGTGCTATGGTTTTAGAACATATTCATAGTATATTTATTTTAGGCCTAGAAGTGGAGGAAGCTTATAGAAAGCAAGGAATTGGCTCTGCTATTTTGGATAAATGTATTAGTTATGCAAAGCAAGTAGGAAAGCTTGAGGTCTATTTAGAGGCAGATGTAGAGGATACTCCTATTGGGATGTATAAGCGTATGAATTTTTCTAATATCCAAATCTATTATGAAATGTTAGAGGTGAAATAATGGAAAAAACCAATGTTATGCGGATTTTGGATCAAAAGAAAATACCCTATGAGGCATATACTTATCCTCATGAGGATGGTACTTGTGTAGATGGATCTCATGTTGCAAAGCTACTAGGTCAAGATCCAAAGAAAGTGTTTAAGACCTTGGTAGCTATGGGGACTAGTAAGCACTATTGCGTATTTGTTATTCCTGTGGAACAGGAGCTAGATTTAAAGAAGTCAGCCAAGGCAGTTAATGAAAAAGCGGTAGAACTGATACCTGTGAAGGATTTACTTCATATTACAGGATATATTCGTGGTGGATGTGGTCCAATTGGAATGAAAAAATGTTTTAAAACCATTGTTGATCAAAGTGCCTTAGAATTGAATACCATTATTATTTCAGCAGGTAAAATTGGATATCAGGTAAAGCTGAGTCCAATACATTTATCAAAGCTATTGCCCATAGAATTTGCAGAGATTACAAGGGAAATCAGTATGAATGCTCTATAAGCTAGTTTATAGAGTTTTTTCTTTAAGAAAATGCTTTTTCTTACTACCCTTTTCTACCTAAATATTGTATAATAGATATATATTTTTTATATATTTTTGTTTGAAAACTATTGTTTTATTGGAGGGCTATTATGGAAGAGGTTAGTAATTATATAAAAACTTTAATGGCAGAGGATTTAAAGGAGGGAAGAGTAAAGGAAATTATTACTCGTTTTCCACCTGAGCCCAATGCTTATTTGCATATTGGACATGCACGTGCAATCGTAACAAATTTTGAATCTGCAAGGGCGTATGGAGGAAAGACGAATCTACGCTTTGACGATACGAATCCTACCAAGGAAGATAGTGAGTATGTAGACGCAATACAGGAGGATTTAAAGTGGCTAGGCTATACACCAAATCATGTATTCTTTGGAAGTGATTATTTTGAAGAAACCTATGAGAAAGCTGTTCTATTAATTAAAAAAGGTTTGGCCTATGTAGATGATTTGTCTCAAGAGGAAGCATCAAAATATCGTGGTACTTTAACAGAACCAGGAAAAAATTCTCCCTATCGAGATCGTAGTGTAGAAGAGAACCTAGATTTATTTGCTAGAATGCGTGCAGGTGAATTTAAGGATGGAGAAAAGACACTTCGTGCTAAGATTGATATGGCTAGTCCAAACATCAACATGCGTGATCCAATTTTATATCGTATTATTCATATGCATCATCATCGTCAAAAGGATAAGTGGTGCATCTATCCTATGTACGATTTTGCTCATCCATTACAGGATAGCTTTGAAGGAATCACTCATTCTTGTTGTTCCTTAGAGTTTGATAATCATCGTGTATTATATGACTGGGTTTTAGCAAATACAGATGTTGAACATATCTCTCATCAGTATGAGTTTGGTCGTTTGAATATTACAGGTATGGTTATGTCTAAACGGTATTTAAGAACTCTTGTTGATACAAAGAAGGTGAGTGGATATGATGATCCAAGGATGCCTACTTTAGTTGGATTGAAAAGACGTGGCTTTACTCCAGAGGCAATAAAGAATTTTATACTTTCAACTGGACTATCTAGAGTGAACTCAACGGTTGAATATCACGCCTTAGAGGAAGCATTACGAGATGATTTAAAGATGAAGGCATTAAGACCCTCAGCAGTTATCAATCCAGTATTAGTCCAAATTGATAATTATCCTGAAGGTCAAGTGGAATATATGGACTGTCCAAACAATACAGAAAATGAGGCATTAGGTTCAAGGAAGATTGCTTTCAGTAAGTATGTGTATATAGAGCGCGATGATTTTATTGAGGAAAAGCCAAATAAAAAATGGAAGAGACTAGCTTTAGGTGTTGAAGTAAGGCTGATGCATGCGTACTTTATTACTGCAACAAGCGTTGAAAAGGATCAGGATGGGAATATTACCTTAATTCATGCAACCTATGATCCAGCCACACGCTCAGGCTCTGGATTTAATGAGCGTAAGCCAAATGGAAATATCCATTTTGTTGAAAAGACTACGGCATTACCTGCAACATTTAGATTATTTGATGCACTGATTTTGCCAGAAACAGAGGAAACAAAGGATTTAGATTTTATGGAAAGATTGAATCCAAATTCCTTGTTCGAGTCTAAGGGTTATGTAGAAGCCTCTTTAAAGGGAACAAAGCCTTTAGATCATTTTCAATTTGTTCGCAATGGATATTATGTTACTGATAAGGATAGTACGGATGCTGAGCTTGTATTTAATTGTACAGTCAGCTTGAAGTCTTCATTTAAATTATAAAAAGTTGGGACTGCCTTGCAGCCCCGATTTTTAAGAAATTAGGAGAGATTAATTATGTTAAAAACAGTAAATTTAGGATTACAATATGGTTCAAGAAAGCTTTTTGAGCATGTAGATATTACCTTCACTAAAGGAAACTGTTATGGTATTATTGGTGCTAATGGTGCAGGTAAATCCACATTCTTGAAGTTGCTTTCAGGAGAAATTGAGTCTACAACAGGTGAGGTTATTTTAGACAAAAATGAAAGAATGTCTGTGTTAAAGCAGGATCAAAATGCTTATAATGATAAAACAGTATTAGATACAGTTTTGTTAGGACATCCTAGGCTGATTGAAATAAAAGAACAAAAGGATGCTTTATATTCAAAAGAGGATTTCTCTGAGGAGGATGGAATTTTAGCTGCTGAGTTTGAGGGTGAATTTGCTGAGCTTGGTGGCTGGGATGCGGAAACAGATGCTGCAACTCTTTTAAATGGAATAGGAGTAGATGAGGAATATCATTACACCTTGATGGGGGATTTAGATGCAAAGCTGAAGATTAAGGTATTACTAGCTCAGGCTTTATTTGGAAATCCTGACATTTTACTTTTAGATGAGCCTACAAATAATTTAGATTATAAGTCTACTCGTTGGCTGGAAAATTTCTTATTGAATTTTGAAAATACCGTATTGATTGTATCCCATGATAGACATTTTTTAAATAATGTTTGTACTCATATTTGTGATGTGGATTTTGGTAAGATTAAGCTATATGTGGGAAACTATGAGTTCTGGTATGAATCTAGTCAGCTAGCTTTACAGCAGGCAAAGGACCAAAATAAGAAAAGTGAACAGAAGGTAAAGGAACTTCAGGAATTTATTGCAAGATTCTCTGCTAATAAATCAAAATCTCGTCAGGCAACCTCTCGTAAAAGATTATTAGAAAAGATTAAGATAGAGGATATAGAGCCTTCCTCAAGAAGATACCCATATATTGGCTTTAAACCCAATCGTGAGGTGGGAAACGATATCTTATTTGTAGAAAATTTATCTAAGCCAGGCTTGTTTAAAAATTTGACATTTAGTGTGAATAAGAATGATAAAATTGCTTTTCTAGCAGAAAATTCTGTGATTATTACTACCTTGTTTAATATACTTGCAGGCAAGGATACAGATTATACAGGCAAATTTAAATGGGGAATCACTACATCTACTGGTTTCTTGCCTCAGGAAAATAAAGAATATTTTAACAAGGAGTTATCCTTAGTAGACTGGCTAAGACAGTATTCTAAGGAGGATCAAACGGAAAGCTTTATTAGAGGCTGGCTAGGAAGAATGCTCTTTAGTGGAGAAGAATCCTTAAAGAAATGTAATGTTTTGTCTGGTGGAGAAAAGGTTAGATGTATGTTTGCAAAGCTAATGCTTGAAGCACCTAACATTTTAGTTTTAGAGGATCCAACCAATCATTTGGACTTGGAATCCATAACAGCCTTGAATGAGGGTATGAAGGCATATAAAGGAAATATTTTATTTTCAAGTCATGATGCCGAGCTATTAGAAACAGTTGCTAATCGAATTATATCCTTTGAAAAGGATGGAACCATTATAGATAAGATGACTACATATGAGGAGTTTTTGGATAGTAAAGATATAAAATAAAAGAACAGGAGGGGGAATACTATGCTTGAGGGCTTAAATGAGCGACAGCTAGAGGCTGTAACAACAACAGAAGGACCAATTATGGTTATGGCTGGTGCTGGATCTGGGAAGACGAGAGTTTTAACTGAGCGTATTGCATATATCATTGATCAGGGTATTTCGCCTTATCAAATTCTTGCAGTAACATTTACCAATAAAGCAGCAAATGAAATGAAGCGTCGTGTTGGGGAACTAGTGGATGTTGAAACAAAATATATGTGGATTTCAACATTTCATAGCTTTTGTGCAAGACTTTTACGATTAGAAATTGATGCGTTACCCCCTTATACCAAAAGCTTTTTGATTATTGACGATGATGATTCTTTAAAAATCATAAAGGATATTTGTAAACAGATTGGTCAAGAGGAAATTAAGCCAAAGAAATTGCAAAATCTAATTTCAAAGGTGAAAAATTTTCCAAATTTTAAAGTGGAAGATCCTTACTTAAAATCCATTTTTGAACGTGTAAATTCTAAGTATAATCAATATTTGTTTGATAATAATATGCTAGATTTTGATGATTTATTGATAAAAACAATTGAACTTTTAAAAACAAATGTAGATTTATTACAAAAATATCAGGATAAGTTTCAATACATTTTAGTTGATGAGTTTCAGGATACAAATGAACTTCAATATGATTTGATTTTTATGCTCTCCGCTGGTCATCATAATCTTTTTGTGGTTGGAGATGATTTTCAGTCTATCTATTCCTTCCGTGGTGCAAAAATTGAAAATATTCAGCGTTTTAGAGATGACTTTTTAGAAAATAAACTAATCTTGTTAGAGGAAAATTATCGTTCTACAACTCCTATATTGAACTTAGCAAATGAAATTATCAAGCATAATCCTAACCAAATTAAGAAGGTTATGTTTACTCAAAAAAAAGAAGGAAAGCTTCCCTTTTATTATGAGGCAGCTAGTGGAAAAAGTGAGGCTATGTTTGTCGTTGATAAAATAAAAGAATTTCATTTAGCAGGAGATTCCTATAATGATTTTGCAGTACTTTACCGAACAAACTATATCTCCCGTGTGTTTGAGGATTTATTAATTAAGTATAAAATTCCATATCGCATTTATGGAGGACTATCCTTCTTTGCACGAAAAGAGATTAAGGATATGTTAGCCTATTTAAGAGTAATGATTCACCCTGAGGATGATTTTTCTTTTATGCGTATTGTTAATGAGCCTAAGCGTAAAATTGGTGCCTCTTTGTTAGAAAAGCTTAATATGCATGCGGTTGAGATGGAAGTATCCTTGTATCATTCAATTCCAACCTTTTCTGGTAAAGGAGCAGGCTTTACTGCCCTTTGTGAATTTCATAAAACAATAGAAGCCATAAAGGAACAGATTAATAATATACCACTAGTTAAGCTAATTGATGTGATATTAGAAGAAACAGGTTATAAGGCAATGCTTGCTTTAGAGGATCCAGAGCATGAACGGCTTGAAAATATTTATGAGCTTAAAAATGTTTTAAAGGAAGCAGAGGATAGCATAGATGGAGATCATTTTGATCAGCTAGAGCAGCTTTTAAATGATCTTTCCTTACGTACAGATGAAGAGAATGCTGATGAACAGGATGCTGTTGTTTTATCTACCTATCATCAAGCAAAGGGATTAGAATTTAAAACGGTATTTATGGTAGCTATGGAGGAAGGGATTTTTCCAAGTGGATTTTATAGTGATGATTTGGATATTGAAGAGGAACGAAGAATATGCTATGTAGGTGTAACTCGAGCAAAGGAACGCCTTTACATCACAAATGCAAAATCTCGTATGCTTTATGGACATATGGAGGTGGAAACTGTTTCTCGTTTTGTAAAAGAAATGGGAACAGATTATTTAAAAAATATTTCTGCAGATTTTTATAAAAACGCAAAGGAAAAATACGATAGCTATTTAGTAAAGAAGCCAACTTTAGAAAAACATAAAAGTGGAGATTCCTATCAATTAGGTGATCGAATTGAGCATAAAATATTTGGAGTTGGAATTATAGTTAGTGTAGGAGAGGATAACTTTATTAAAGTGGCATTTCCAATGCCAACTGGAATCAAACCATTAATTAAGGATCATCCCTCTTATCACAAAATAGAGAAAAAATCGTAGAATTTAAAAATGAAATATGCTATACTTATAGCATTTATGCGGTCGTGGCGGAACTGGTAGACGCGTACGTTTGAGGGGCGTATGGGAATTCCCGTGTGAGTTCGATTCTCATCGGCCGCACCATTAAAAACATATAGGTTTGATACAATGAAAATTGAGTAGATTTTCAAGTATCAAACCTTTTTTCTTGGCTTTTTTAGTGATTTTGAGCCTTCTTTGACCTATTTTTGACATTTCGAAGGTAAGATAAGTTAAAAATTGGTTCAATTGATGCATTTTAGACACCATTTTTATGCCAAGTTTATTCAATAAAAACCAACTGTCAGGCGAAAGCCCCTACTAACAAGCGAAAGGTGGTACTTTCAATCAAAAGGGGGATACTGACAAACGAAAGCCTATACTAACAAGCGAAAGGTGTTTTAGACCTATTTATCCACTTAAAGAAATTGATTTGATAAGAAAAGTACTTAAACTTATTTTACATAGCGAGATTTGAACTTGAACCTTCAAGTTTCGCTTTTTGCGTTTAATTATAGGTAATAGTATTCGGTTTATAAAAGCATGTATTAAAACACTATTTGAAGCATAGGTGCTGAATTTGACACAGCATAAAACTATTTATAAAAAGTGAATTTGAGAATTTAGATTGCAAAAACTACATTTCTAAATGTGTAAGTAAAAATTCAATCTAATAGTTTTATTGATAAAATTTATAGGAATTCGATGAAATTATAATCCATATAGTCGACTTTTTTATAAAAAAGTTATAAGATATGATAT
>JAIEEQ010000030.1 GCA_029067355.1 Anaeroplasmataceae bacterium
AAAAAGACCTGGTTCATTTTTCAGATGATAGTAGTTTTGAATCAATTTTGATAAATTAACATATCGTATCCGATGACTTAATGGATCAACCTGATGAAGTCGAAAGGAATCATTTAGAATCAAGCGATCATTTTTCCCAAAAATAACAATACTTGGCTGATAATTCATAAGAATGCCACTCAGTTCTTCATAAAAATCAAGATAATCAACCGCTTGAGAAGAAAACTCCTGTGGAGTAATCTTTAAAAAATCATAGGTTCTTCTACTGACATTTGCTGGATCAATAGGTAAAATATATTGATTATACCTGCAAATCTCTTCACCTGAGCCATTTATAAGTAAAAATCCTGCTTGAATAATTTCAGTCTGAAATCCCTTGCCATGAAAGGTATAAGGAGGCATCGTCATTTCTAAATCTAAAAACATAATATTTCCAAGATTATTCAAAAAAGAGGATAAAGAGCTATTTAATTCTGTTCGGTCATAATATTGAAGCTTGTGCTTTAAATGAAAACGATAAATCTGATGAATGAAATGAACAAAATAGGCTGCTATACCTTTACGAATAAAAGTTTTCTCTTCATCATATTCCAGCTCAATATAAACTCCTGGATATAGATACCGTTTAAACTGATTTAATTGACTATTTTGAAAATAGAAATACTGAATACGATGAAAGGTTTTTATCCCAATCATACGCTCCTTTAATTTCGTATTATAAATTCTTCCTATGATATGCATATTCATCCTTCTTTGTTGAAATTGCAAGACCATCTCCAATTTCAAAAATTGAAGTGTCAAATTTTGGATTATTTAAAAGAAATTGACGATAGCCCTCTAGCTTACGTATTAAGCCGCGCACAGATCTAGAAAGATTTGCTGAGGAAGTTTCATTGACTAATCCATGAAAACCCATATTATCAGAAATGATAATTCCATTTTGGGTAAGAAGCGGGGAATAAATTTCAAAAAATTTTTGATATTGTGCTTTAGCAGCATCTATAAATATTAAGTCATAACAAGTGTTCTTAACTAAATCAAATGCATTTAAAGCATCCGCTTCAATCAGATGAATTTCATCTTCTAGTCCAGCCTTCACAATTGTCCTTTTGGCAAATGCTATCATCTCTGGATTTCTTTCTATTGTAGTAATCTTACTTCCACAAACTTGATGCATCCGAATGGCAGAATATCCAATTGCGGTACCAATTTCTAAAATATGCTTAGGCTTTTGAATCTGTATGATTTTTTCTAGTAGAGCTAAGCCATCATCCATAATAATTGGAACATGATGCTCCTTAGCATAAGCCTTAAGCTCTAAATCTAAAGATGTCCAATTTAAATTTAGAGAATTACTCTCCACAGTTTCCATCGCAATCACAATCTTCTGTTCCACAGCCACTGCATCCTGAGCATGCTCCACTACAACCACCAGACTGCTGTCCATAATAATCATCAACAAGAGCTTCTAGCATTTTCCATTCCTCATCACTTTCAATGGCCTCTAATTTCCCATTTCCAGCCACCTCTTCTACATAGCTAGCAGCAGAAAGCTGATTTTCTCCACGAGGCTGGAATATTACATAATCCTTATTAAATTCATCACTATGGTAAGTGAAAAGAATATCACAGGTAACCTCTTTTCCATCCTCCATTGTTAATACTAACGTACGATCTTCCATATTGTTCTCCTTTAAAATTTAAGTTTATCTAAATAATTTTGTAAAATAACAACAGCTGCCATTTCATCTTTTTTTTGTTTTCTATCTGTTCTTCTCATATTTCCAGAGATCATTGCCCGATCCACAAGAACTGTTGTTAAACGTTCATCCTCTAGTATAACCGAAATATTTCCTTTTGACTCAAGCTCCGCTTTAAAATCATAAGAAATCTGAGCACGAACTCCTTGATCTCCATTCATATGCTTAGGAAGTCCTAATACAACCTTAGTAACCTTTTCTTTTTCACAAAGTGCAGAAATATAGTTTACCGCTAAGGAATAATTATCTTCCTCAAAGCGAAATGTTTCTAATGCTCTTGCTAAAAAGCCTAATTCATCAGAAATAGCAATCCCTAACGTCTTACTCCCTAAATCCAATCCAATGTATTTCATTGAGCCAATTCCTTTGCTAAGGAAATTGCTTCTTTGACTTTAGAGGAATCCTTTCCTCCCGCCTGAGCAAGGTCTTTCTTTCCGCCACCGCCCCCTTGGCAAAGCTTTGCAGCCTCTTTTACAAGAAAGGAAGCATCCTTTGTTTTAGAAGCACATACAAAGGTAACCTTTTCTTTATCTATACTTGCCAAAAATACTACATCTAAATTTTTGTTATTTCTAAGGGCACATGCCATATCCTTTAAAAGATTAGAATCCATAGCCTCTAGTTCAACAAACAATTTTCCATTTTCAATTTGTGAATCAAATCGACTTAAATCAGACAATGCACTTTGACTCTTCTTTGAAGTATACTCCTTTTCTAAAAGCTTCAAAGCATTTTGAGCATTAGAAAGCTCCTTACGCATAGAAAGAATATAGCGATATCCTACTTCCTCTGGTTCTAAAAAGCTGTAACTATATCGCAAGGCAATTCCTTGATTTGCTGCCTCCGTTAGGATTTCATGGGCCTTATGTAAAATTGATTCTATGGATTTCTTTATATTCTCACAGGATTCCTTAACAAATAGCATAGATTGAGCTGAGCTTGAGGCAGTAATTCTAAAAATTCCACTACCAATAGACTCTAAGGATGTAATAGAAAAGCTTTCAATCAAGGAGGTATTCTCTACGTGAGTTCCTGCACAGAACTCCTTAGATATCCCCATATCCACAACTCGGACTAAGGCTCCATACTTTTCTCCAAACAATGCCATAGCTCCTAGCTCCTTTGCCTCCTCAATAGGCAATACTAGGGTATTAACCTTGTGAGCCTCAAGAATATATCGGTTCACCAAATCCTCAACCTCTAGAATTTGTTCATCTGTTAGCGCTGTATAATTATTGAAATCAAAACGACAATAGTTTGCAGAAACTGAAGACCCCTGCTGATGAACATGAGATCCCAAAACCTTTTGCAAAGCCGCCTGTAAAAGATGAGCACTAGAATGATTCTTCCGTGTTAAATCCCGATTCATTTTATCTACCACAGCATATACCTCATCTCCAACCTGGAATGGATTTTCCTCAACTATGTGTAAATGCTGTCCATTTGGCATTTTTATAACGTCAATTACCTGAACTCCATCAATCGTTCCCTTATCACAAAGCTGTCCTCCAGAAAAAGCATAAAATGGAGTTTCCTCTAAAACAATGCCTTGCTCAAATACTGCTAATACTTTAGAGGTTACAGAAAGACTATGGTATCCAATAAATTTAGACTCCTCCTTAAAATTCAAAAAGGCTTCATTTTGTCCGCCCATAGAATTTTCTTCCTTACGGGCATTTCTTGCTCTTCTCTTTTGCTCCTCTAAGCAGGCTCTAAAGCCTTCCTCATCAACCTTGAGATGATGCTCTAACGCAT
Organism: Anaeroplasmataceae bacterium; assembly: GCA_029067355.1. Lineage (GTDB taxonomy): Bacteria > Bacillota_I > Bacilli_A > Acholeplasmatales > Anaeroplasmataceae > Pelethenecus. The sequence continues at coordinate 3,516 of JAIEEQ010000030.1, forward strand.
ATTCAATCGTCAGTTCAATTGGAAATCCATATGTATCATATAAGGTAAAGGCATCTATTCCAGAGATAATTTTATCTGTTTTTTCAGCAATTGCCTCAAATCTCTTTTCTCCAGCAGCTAAAGTGGCAAGAAATTTCTCTTCCTCTGCTGAAATAATCTGTTTTACTATTGAAGCCTTTTCATGTAAATATGGATAAAAAGGATCCATAATTGAAATAACAACATCCACAAGTTCAGCCATAAATGGTTTTTCAATACCCAAGGACTTTGCATACTTTGATGCTCTTCTTAAAACTCTTCTTAAAACATAGCCTCTGCCCTCATTTGACATAACTGCACCATCTGCCACCGCAAAGGTTATTGTTCTTACATGATCTGCAATCACACGAAATGCTCTTTGATCTGTGTAGGACACTCCACTAATTTCCTCTGTTTTTGCAATGATAGGACGAAATAAATCTGTATCATAATTTGTTTTTGCCCCTTGCATAACATTACACAAACGCTCAAGTCCCCAACCAGTATCAATATTTTTAGATGGAAGCTCCTTATAATCCTTACGCTCCACACCTTCTTTAGAGCTATATTGAGAAAAAACAATATTTCCAATTTCTATAAAACGATCATTGTCTATATCTTCTGCAATGAGTTCCTTTCCTCTTTCATCAAATTCCTCTCCACGGTCAAAAAACATTTCCGTATCTGGTCCACATGGTCCTTCTCCGATTTCCCAGAAATTTCCAGAAAGTGGAATTAAATGAGTTTCTTCAATTCCTTGCTTTAGCCATAAGTCTTTTGCCTCAGCATCCTCTGGATAGTAGGTAATATATATTTTGTCTTTATCAAAATCAAACCATTCCTTGCTAAACAAAAGCTCATACGCATATGCAATAGCATCTTTTTTAAAATAATCTCCAATGGAGAAATTACCAAGCATTTCAAAGAATGTATGATGATAGGAATCTCCAACATTTTCTATGTCATTTGTTCTTATGCATTTTTGTGCATTGGTTATTCTTGGATTTTCAGGAACCATTGACCCATCAAAATACTTTTTCAATGGAGTTACACCTGCATTTGTCCACAATAGGGTTGGATCATCATGAGGAACCAAGGAGGCAGATGGTTCTACCTTATGTCCTTTTGATTTATAAAAATCCAACCACATCTGTCTAATTTCACTTGATGACAATTTCTTCATAAGAAATACCTCCAAACTAAAACCTAAAAATTTTCTTAACGTATAATATTTTACCAAAAATTGCAACTATTATCAAGAAATAAACCTTGTTTCCTTACAAAACATTTTGTTTTTTTCTTAAAAAAAATCTATTTTTTTAAAAAACACATTTTTCATAGGAAAAAGGAATTCTATTGTATAA
>JAIEEQ010000031.1 GCA_029067355.1 Anaeroplasmataceae bacterium
ATATTAATAAATATATTTTGAATCTTATAAAAAAAGATATAATAGAAAATAGAGTATATAATTATATCAATAATGAAATAGAAATTGATTTTGAGTTATCTATAACTATGGAAGATTTAATTAATAAAGCTGAAGAAGCTGATATATTGGATGATTATGGTCTTTACATGAATTTGGCAGATGCGATTGATTCTCAAGGAAAAAAAGAAGCATCGCAACATATTATTACTGAAACAGAGTGGAGAATACTAACTAGGAGGTATTGTTTATGATGAAAATGATAGATTTTTCAAATTGTGAATTAAGTAGTAGAAATTTACAATATGGCGGTAGAGCCGGAGAGAAGCGTGGAATTCTTTATAATAATGAATTTTGGTTTTTAAAGTTTCCTAAAAATACAATTGGAATGAAAAAAGTAAATGATTTATCTTATGTTACATCTCCTATAAGTGAATACATTGGTAGCAACATTTATAAAATATTAGGCTATGATGTTCACGAAACATTATTAGGAATTTGTTTTGATGGTAAAAAAAATAAGGTTGTATGTGCTTGTAAAGATTTTATTAAAAATGATAATAATGAATTATTAATTCCATACACAGCTCTAAGAAATGATACTAACCCATTAATCATGGAAAGAAGAGATAGTAATATTCATTCTGCTTCAAATATTAATGAAATTATTTTTCAATTAAAACATAATACTGTCTTAAGCAACATTGTAGGTGCTGAAGAACGATTTTGGGAAGTTGTATTAATTGATATGTTAATTAATAACAATGATAGAAATGAAGATAATTGGGGAGTAATTAAATATAAAGCAGAAAATAAATATTATTTAGCTCCAATTTATGACTGTGGTAATTGTTTTTATGGCAAAACAGGTGAAGAAAGAATAGTTAGTATTTTAAATGATGAAGCTAAATTATACAGCAGTGCTATTAATGGTGTTACAGCGTATGAAGATGATGATGAGAAAAGAATTACATCGATTAATATATTGAATTATATAAAGTTTAATAAGCCTGAAACGATACTGAAGATATACAATATGTTTATTAGTAAATTTAAAACAATTGAAGATTTTATTAATGGGATTCCAAGTATGTTTGAGGATGTATTAGTAATTTCAGATAAACGAAAAGAGTATTATTTGAAAACCTTAAAAATAAGATTAGTATATTTGTATAATAGCTTTATAAAATAAAATCATATTTTTATTTCCTATAAATAAAAAGAGTGCTTGCTGGTTATTCTTAAAAAACGTCGCAAAAATGGTGGTTTTGAGAAAAAAACTTGAAAAAAAAACATTTTAAGGTTGTCAACAAGTGAATTAGTTTAAAGACTAAAAATAAAAAATGGCTTGTATAAGCTATAAATTCTGTGTTATGTAGGCCATTTTAAGTCACCCACATGTTGTAAATAACTGTGTAAAAAGACACATCAATATCCCTACCTATTCAACATCAACAGAAAATGTAATGATTAATGAATATGTACAAGGTCAGCCAATGTATCAACAACCAATGATGTATCCACAATATCCACAACAACCTTTAATGCCAGGACAATATCAGGGAAATGTAGGTACAGATCCATTTGCACAGCAGACACCTAATGTTAATCCACAGGGCTTCCAAGGAATGGTTCCACCAATGGGAAATGTTCCATTTGGATTCTAATAGCCAAAGATTCGCAAGCTAAACATAGCTTGTTTTTTTGTTAGTTAAAAGACTCACAAAAACACACACATTTAACATGTGCCTTGATATTATAATAAAAATATACAAATAGTTATACTTTTGAATAATCTGCATCAAATATTATATAAAAGAAATTACAAGCGCTTTTTATGTCTTAAAATAAGCTTTTTACTTTGGCACTTTTTTAGCACTTGAAATGCTATAATCCTTCTATATTTTTTAGGAGGATTAAGGTATGAAAAAAAGAATAATTTTTATAGCAGTGCTAAGTTTAGCATTATGTTTTTTCTTTAGTTGTAAAGAAAAAGACACACCTAATGAAGATGATAATCCACCAGTTGTGAATCCACCTGGAACAGAGCATACACATACTTGGGGAAACTGGCAGGAATCAAAGAAAGCTACCTGTACTGAAGCAGGAGAAAAAACACGAAAGTGTAATAGCTGTAATCAAGCAGAAACAGAGGTGATTCCTGCATTAAATCATAATTTTAAAGATGGATATTGTACACGCTGTACTGAAATTGATCCAACAAATACAGAAATGGTTGATGGAAGAGAATTTGTTTCTGTAATAGTTTCTAATAGTGGTGTATTATCTTTTAGCAGATTAAAATGTGCTAGTAAATATGTTTTAACTATTTCTAATGCAAGTGAGGAAAAAAGAACAATTGAACTTGATAAAACACAGGGCTCCTATTCCTTAGAAAGTCTTCCTGCGGGAAGAACAATGGTTACTTTGACAGCTTATGAGAAGCTTGAAATTAAGGTGGAGAATGAAACACATTATCAGGACGTTCCTATTTCAACCGCAACAGATGAATTTAGAATTACAAAAGTAAATAATACCTATACTTTGCAAAGACTAAAATATACAGATGAATATATTACCCTAGAAGGATTCTATGATGAACCTAGAACAGATAGTCAAACAAAAGAAGCATATTATTTATATGAAACGATTTATAAAGCACCTTCTTTAAGTAGTATAATGAATAACTCTCATATCAAGAATGACAAGAATTTCAAGTTAAAGGATTCTTCAAAATATAAATTAGTTTATTATGAAAGTAATGGAACAACCTCCTTTACTTTAGGAGCAAATCATTATATGAATGTAGAAAGAGCTTCCTATATGAAATATTATATTGCGGTGGTTGAAAAGGATACAGAAATTGAAGTGAAAAGATATCCAATTAAAACCTATGGACTAACAACGGCTGAAATAGAATTTAAGCAACTGACAATTACTGAAGAAAATGGAATACGTCAAGTAGAAACAAAAGATTTATTAAATAGTCCTATATCTATGACAGAAGGAGATATCTTACCTAATCAGCAAATCTATACTTCAAGTATAGAAGAGGGACTTCTTGCTAGAACGAGTCTTTATTCTGTAATTGAAAGAGATGAGGACTTAGTAGTTCCAGCTTCTAATGCAAGCAGTAAGGTAATCCTTTATTTCTACGAAGAAGAATTGGTAAGAGAGGATTGCCAGGAATATGAAAATATTTCTAAAGAGTTTAATCTTACTGAAAGTGAATATGGTTGGACTTTACGTGCAATAACTCAAGAAAAGAATGTAACAATTCCAGCCTATATTGTTGGAAAGCCTGTTGTGAGTGCTAGTTTTTATAACTCACCTTTAGAAACCCTAACCTTATCAGAAGGAATTACTATGTGGATCGTTTCTTTAAATGATTGTGCGAATATAGAAAAAATTGTACTGCCAAGTACAATAACTTATATGGGATACCAATCATTTAATGGTGTTAGAAGAGGCTGTGAAATTTATTGTAATTTCTCTAAATCCAAAGGAGATTCCTTTGTTACTAACTGGAATCAAATTGCAGGGTCTTTCTATACATATGATACCTATTATATTGATACACCAATCATAAAGGATGGATGTCAAGTACAAATCCTTGATGGTAAGGGTGTAATTACAGGATATACAGATGAGTTTATGGGGACATTCCCAGAAAGTGTATCTTTTGGATTGAAAGAATATCCGATATTTGAAATTAGATTCTTTGGTTTTTCTGATTTTGAGAGTTTACATATTCCTGATGGAATAAAAATAATAGGAGATAATGCTTTTGCTGATTATAATAATTTAGTAAATATTACTATTCCTAATAGCATAACCAATATAGGAAATAATGCCTTTGCTGGTTGCAGCAGTTTAACAAATGTTTATTTTGAAGGCAGTATAGAGGATTGGTGTCAAATTCAGTTTAGCACACTAGATTCAAATCCAATGGCTTATGCTAGTCATTTCTATTTGAAGAATACAAATAATCAGTGGCAAGAGCTTACTCATATAGAAATACCAGATACTATATCAGAAATTGGTAGCTATCAATTCAATGGCTTTAATAATGTTTTATCCATAGAAATATCAAATAGTGTAACCAATATAGGATCATCTGCTTTTCTTAATTGTAACAAATTAATAGAAATCTATAATTTTTCTGATTTGAACATAACAATTGGAAGTGCGAATTATGGATATATTGGGTATTATGCAAAAGCTATTCATACAGTACCAGAAGAAAGTAACTTAGTAGAAAAAGATGATTTTTTATTTATCAAAGGGAATGATAATGTATATTCCTTGATAGCTTATATGGGAAAGAATACAGAAATTGTATTCCCTAATGATATAAATGGAAACACGTATGTAATTCAGTCCTCTATTTTTGAAAATGATGAAAATCTAACTAGTGTTACCTTGTCAACAGGTGTTACAGGCATAGGGGTCTCAGCATTTAAAAATTGCGAGAATCTTACAACAGTAGTCATTCCAAGTAGTACAACAACGATTGACTCATCTGTTTTTTCTGGATGTAATAATATAAATATGCTCTCAATCCCTATAAGCTTGTCATCTTATTTTACCAAAAGTAATTTACGACAAATCATTATAACTGAGGCTGAAAGCATTAAAGCAAATGCATTTTCAAATTGTACGAACCTTAAAAACATAATGATTCCATCAGGAGTTAAAACCATAGAAAGTAAGGCATTTTATAATTGCAAGCAGCTAACAAATGTTTATTTTGAGGGAAGTATAGAGGATTGGTGTCAAATTCAGTTTAGCACACTTGAATCTAATCCAATGTATTATGCTAGTCATTTTTATTTGCGAAATAGTATTCATAACTGGGAGGAAATAAAAAGTATAGAAATACCAGATACCATAACAAAAATTGGTAATTATCAGTTTTATGGATTCAGTTATCTTACTTCAGTAAAATTTTCAGATCAACTAGAAAGTATAGGGAATAATGCTTTTGCGAATTGTAGTAATATAGGAAGTGTCATTCTTCCAAATGTTAGTAGTGTGGGTAATAATGCTTTTGAAAATTGTAGGAGTTTAGAAATCTTAGAAATTCCAAAGGTAACTGCTTTAGGAGAAGCTGCTTTTTCCAATTGTGGAAATCTAATAAAAATTTCAGTTTCAGCAAACTATTTAGCTTCCATAGAAAAAAGCAAATTAGAAGAAGTCATCATTACCAGTGGAGAAATTATTGAAAGAGATGCATTTAAAGATTGTACTAATTTAACTAATATTACATTGGCATCCAGTATAACGACTATAAATCAGTCTTTTCTACAACATTCAATACATCTTTACTATGAAGGAAGCATAGAGAGCTGGTGCAATATAAATATACCAGATGGACTCACAGGGTATCCTATACAATTTTATTTGAGAAATGCAAATTTGGAATGGGAAGAGGTAACAAATTTAGAAATACCAGATAGTATAACCAAAATAGGTAGTTACCAGTTTGTAAATTTTATTTATATTACTTCAGTGGAATTATCAAATCATTTAGAAATTATTGGTTACAATGCTTTTACGGGTTGTGCTATTAGCAGTCTTATTATTCCTAAGGGAGTTACAACACTAAACGAATCATTTAGCTATTGTAAAAATTTAGAAACTATAATTCTTCCAAAAAGTATAAAGGAGGTCGTTGCAGCCTTTGATGGATGTCCAAACTCAAAAAAAATATATTATGAAGGAACAGCAGAAGACTGGAAAAAAGTTACAATAACATCCAATTCTAGCAGTGATAGGTACACAGTATATTATTATAGTGAGGACAAACCTGTCTTGCATGGAAATTATTGGCATTATGTGGATGGAGTTTTAAAAGAGTGGGAGTAAATGAAATTGGGTAATGGAGAAATCCATTATCCTTTTTTCTTTGGCACTTTTTTAGCACTCAAAATGCTAGAATAATAACAATTTAAAATGTAGGAGTAGATGAAAATGAAGGTTTTAATTATTGATGATGATTTAGCATCTTTGTCTTGTTTTTTAGAGTCTTTTGTAAATGAATATACAATTGAATACAAATTCTTTAAAGAACATCCTTTAGATACATTGACCTACATCAAAGAAAATGACGTAGATGGAGCTTTTATTAGTATAAACCTTTCCTCTATTGGAGGAATCGAGCTTGCTGAAAAACTAGTTGAAATTAGAAGAGATTTAAAGGTTGTTTTTATAGGTGATCCTATCTTTATATTCAGTGAAAGTTTAAAAGAAAATGTATTAGGCGTATGCGATAGACCTCTAGTATCAAAACAGATAGAATATTATTTGAAAAGTATGCAGATTCAGAAAAAGAAAAGAATATATATTCATACCTTTGGAACATTTGATGTTTTTATCAATCAGCAGATTGTAAAATTTAAATCTGCCAAATCAAAGGAGCTTTTGGCATTATTAATAACCTATAATGGAAAATCATTGTATATGTCTGATGCTATATGTCATCTTTGGCCTGACAAGGATATTGAACGCGCAAAAAGATTATACAGAGATGCTGTTTGGAAGCTTAGAAAGACAATGATAGAATATAATATTTTTCACATTATAGAGTTTAAAAGAGCTCAACTGTTCTTGCATAAAGAAAATATAGAGTGTGATTATTGGAAATATCTAAAACAAGCTAATACAAATTATAATGGAATTTTTTTACCTAGCTATGATTGGTCAATTGAGTTTCAGTTAGAATTAGATACAATTGAGATGAAAAGAAAATATCAATTGAAATCCTAGTCTTTTTTAAAGAAGCATAGTATAATAAGGCTGAGGTGTGTGGAAATGAAAAGGCTTAAAGTGATTTTAATTTTTATAGTTTCTTTTTTTTGTTTATGCCTTGGATTTTCTATTGCATTAGTGATTTCTGTTTTTAATCATGAATTGTATCACTATCCTGCGAATGTATATGGGTGTATAAATTTTGAAGGATATGACTTAAATCAAAAGCGATCTCATTCTATAAATATGACTGGAGAGTGGGAATTTTATTATAATCGTTGGATTATAACAGATAGTGACAAAGAGCAAATGGATGCTTATATTAAGATTCCTGGCAAATGGACAGGATTAAAAGCTAATAATTGTGTCTTAGGAAAAGAAGGATACGCTTCCTATAAGACAACATTAATTAACCTTCCAAAGGGAACCAAGCTTTGTCCAACCTATCAGAGCGGAGGTGGGGATTCTGCCTATCGTGTTTACTACAATAAGATTTTAGTTGGATATACAGGGACCGCTTCAAAAAATATAAAGGAAACAAAAAACGGCTTTAAAATGGATTTTGATTCTTATTATGAGGTTCCTGATGATGGAATAGTAGAGGTTGTCATAGAGATAGGTATGAATAGACATGGTGGGATTACGCAAATGCCAGGTGTAATAACTGATGGATATAGCGGATATTATCAAACCTTTGTCAGTTTTTTTCCAAGCTTTGTTTTAGGACTTATTTTCTTTTCAGCACTTATTGGAGTTTGTATCAATTATTCATATCGTACCTTAGGGGATCGATTTTCTATATTTAGTATAATTATGTTATTATTGATTCACTATCTTTTTTCTATTGATATGATTAATTTATTTAGAAATTTAAATATTCGCACAAATTTCTATTTATTTCAATGCTTATCCTTTATATCCTATGTTTTGTTATTAAGACAACTTGCTAGATACGTTTTTAGAATTAAAGAAGTAGAGTATTTAAAGCTGTATCACAAAGTTTACTCCTTTATAGGAATTCCATTATTTATATTAGACATTGGCTTGATTGGCACCAACGTTCAGTGGATTTCTTGGATATTATTATTTTTATTTACATTACCTTATTATATAGGCTTGGCAGCTGGTGTGATTCATCAACGAAAAAACAGCCCATATTTCTTTATTTTATTTTCTGTAATTATAGATATGGGTATTGTGGAAATGATGGATATATCTGAGATGATCCTTTATAGTTCTTATGGCTATGAGGCTATCTTTTGTACTATTCTTATGTCCATTGTTTTCTTTTTATACTTCTCACGTATAAAGGATTTAAATAAGGGTGAAGTAGAGCATGTCCTGTTTAAACAGGAAATATTAAGAGAACAAATCAAACCTCATTTTATCTTTAATTCTTTAAATGCAATTAAAAATCTCTACCATAAAAATGTGGCTGCTGGAGATGAAGCAATGATACGCTTTTCTAAGCATTTAAGAACAAATGTAGATGCCTTAGACCATGATATGATTCCTTTTGAGGATGAGCTTGTAAACATTATTAACTATGTTGAATTAGAAAATATAAGATTGGATAAGCCCTTTACCTTATTGCTAGATATTCAATATCAGGATTTCTTTGTGCCTGTTCTTTCCTTACAGCCTTTGGTTGAAAATGCCATTAAATATAGCATGGTTAATGAAAAAGAAGATGGATATATACAGGTAATCTCTTATAAGAAGGAAGATTTTATTTATATAATAGTATCAGACAATGGAACAGGCTTTGAAGTTCATAAGATTCCTCAAGGCTCAAAGGGAATTTCTAATTTGAAAGAGCGTTTTAGTCTAATGCTAGATGCAGATGTGCTTATTAAAAGTAAAGCAAAAGAAGGAACTATGGTTACAATCATTTTCAAGGAGAAGAAAGATGAAGATAATAGTAGTGGATGATGAGATTATTGCCTTGTCTGATTTTTTGGTTGAGGTTGTAAATGATATAAAAATTGAATATAAATTCTTTTTAGATAACCCATTGGATACCATTGAATATGTGAAAAGCCATGATGTTTCAGGAGCCTTTTTGGATATCAATATGCCTAAAATAAATGGTGTTGAACTGGCAAGAAAATTAGCTTTTGTAGCTCCAAAATTGAAAATTGTCTTTATAACAGCCTATACGCATGATGAGAAAGCTATAAAAGAAATGCTGGGGATGAATTTATTAGGATTCTGTTATAAGCCCTTTTTAGCCTATGATGTGAATTGCTATATTGAACAAATGTATGCTTCAAAGAGGGATAATGAGATTAAGGCTGTTACCTTTGGAACCTTTGATGTATTTGTACATCGTAATGTGGTCAAGTTTTCGTCCTTTAAATCCAAAGAGCTTTTGGCACTATTGATTACATATAACGGAAAATCCTTGACTATGTCTGATGCAATATGCCATTTATGGCCAGATAAGCCTCTTGATTTGGCTAAAAGCTTATATCGTGATGCTGTATGGAGATTAAGAAAAACTCTAAAGGATTATCATATAGAACAAATCGTGGAATTCAGAAGAGCCTTATTAATTTTAAATAAAAAAGATATAGAATGTGATTATTGGAACTATTTGGAGAAAAGGGATTCCTCCTATTTTGGACAATTTTTAACTAGCTATGACTGGTCCATAGAATATCAAAGAATTTTAGATGAAGATGCCATTTCATTAGCAATATAAAAGGCAGAGTATCTAGCACAGTAGATACCCTGCCCCTTTTATTTTTTCAAATTTTTTATATAGTTAAATTACAGCATTTGAAGCTAAAGTCAATATAATTTGCAATTAATCTTACCTTAAACTTTTTTGTATTACAAAAAGCACAGGAACCCTCTGTATCTAAATCTCCAGGGAGTACAAATTTTATACATCTGAGTGTAACACTTTGACAGGTTGTGCCTGTAAGAGCAGGTATCGTAATTGTTTTCATTCCTCGAGTATGTTCCTCGTCATTGCAGTCAACTTCATCTAAAAGTATTGCCAAAGCAACTCTTTTATTTGGACAAACATCATTTAATGTTACGTCAAATTGGAAGATATGTCCTAATGGTTCTAAACCGATATCTCCTAAATCGAACTCTATTGAATCCTCACAGCCATTAATAGATACATCAATAGGTTCTGGACAAGGCTCAATAATAACATTAGAACAATCAATTTCAATACTTGGATTAGGGAAGGTTGCTGTATTTCCTTCATCGTCTGCATAAGTTATGCTTTCATTTACTAAGGTTGTTCCAGTACAAACTCCATTATGTTGAACTGTAAATTCAAAGGTTGCCCCTTCACTTTGTGTAACGCCAAGATCATCAATTCCCCATCTTACTGTGTTAGGATTGATTAAGGTAGCTGTTCCCTTTGACGGAGCAGATATTGCTGTAATTTTAAAACAGTCTGAGATGACATCTGTAACAATAATATTTGTTGCTCCTGGCTTGGTAATGTTATTTGCCAAATCCTCAAATAAATCCTCTAGCTCTGTATCATCTGGTGTAATTGCCACATATGCAGAGTCAGGATCGGATGACCATTCATTTAATGCTTGAACGTCAATTCCTCCGTTTCCAGAAAGCCCAATACAATAGATGATAACACCCTGAGCCTTTGCCTGAACAGTAACAGGTACAGGATTACCACCAGCAGTAGTAAGACCATCTGTAAACATAACCATGACCTTTGCGTTTGTGGAGGTCATATCAAATAATGCCAATGCCTTAGTAAAAGCATCCTCATGATTGGTAGCTCCACCAGCAGTCAATGAATCCACGGCTGTTTTTAAATCAGCTACTGAGGTAATTAATTGAGTATTTTGTACGGCTGTATCAGCAAAGCTAACAATACCAATTTTACTCCCACTACCTATTTGTCCATCCTGTGTTCCGTCTGTTGCCTCATCAATGATGTCAATAAATTTCTTAGCCCCTTGCTTTAAATTAGCTAGAGGGCTTCCAGCCATACTACCAGATCTGTCAAGTATTAAGACAATATCCGTAGGATTTGACACGATATCTGGAGCTGCAGTTAAGGATAATCTTACATTAAAAGTTTCATTGCATTTTATACTCGTTTTGGTTATTTCCTTATTTGAAGCTGTTAATCCCACTTTTTTCCTCCTTTTCTATACCCATATGAAATGGGTACGATTTAATTTATGCCATTTACAATCTGTAAGCATAGGACATTTATGGGTACTAACGTTAAAATATACTTTGTCTTATTTCATTTGTGCTTTAAAGATAAATCTTTTGGCTTTTAGTCCATGTATATTCCCCACTTTGCAGAAATGCTGTCTTTGATAAAAGCAGATTTCTAATAATAAATACAATTATAATAGTAGATATTGTCTACTAATTATGATATCATTAAGTTTGATTACTGGAAAGGGAAATGGCTTTAATATGGATATTAGAGAAAAAACAACAGAAGAAATTAGAAAATTTAACCAGTATTATACAGTACATATGCAATTATTACACATGAATTATCTGGATACTTTTTGGTCATTGGCTGAAATTAGAATTTTGTTTGAAATTTGGAAAAACAAGGAATGTATTCAGGATACCATCGTTCAGGCTTTGCAGATGGATAAAAGCTATTTAAGTAAAATCTTACAAAAATTTGAGAAAAACCATTTAATAAAAAGAGTGAATAGCCAAGAAGATAAAAGAAAAATGGTGGTTTGTCTAACGGATTGTGGGAAAACAGAAGTAGAAAATCTGATTCAGCAAACTCATACGTTCATTGAAGAAAAGATAGCCAAGTTAACTGATAATGAATGTGATGAGCTTTGTAATGCTCTTTCTTCTATCCTTCATTTATTAAAAAAAGGAGAACAATCCTTTAAAATTGTTCCCTTTGAGGAGTGTTATCGACAAAGCTTTATAGCATTGAATACTGACTGGATAACTACATATTTTGGAAAGATAGAAAAGCATAACATTGTAGAATTTGAGAATATAGATGAGGACATCAAGAATGGTGCAATGATTTTTTTTGCTGTAAAGAATGGAAGTGTCCTTGCAACCTGTATGGCAAAGCCACTAAATAATTTGACTTGGGAAATCTGTAAGCTTGGCTCAAATAAAAGTCTTCCTCATAAAGGAGCAGGAAGTGCAGTATTTGAAGCCTGCATGAACTGGGCATTCAATCATGGTGCAGCAAGACTTTTTATTGTGTCTAATCGTATTTTGAAGCCTGCACTTCACATCTACCAAAAGTACGGGTTCAAAGAAATTGAATTAAAAAAATGTGAATATGAACGTGGTGATATTGCGTTTGAGTATATTAAGGAATACTAGTGCTAGCTTATCAATCATACTATGTGGATAAGAAGGTCTTTGATTTCCCGAAATAAAAATTCAATTGAATTATAAGGTGTTTATTTTGCACCTTTATTTTTTTTATAAAAAACTATTGACTTAGAGTCAACTCCAAGAGTTATAATAATTGTAGAAATGAAATTTAGGCAAGGAGAAAGAAAATGACAATTGCAGAAGTTGCAAAAAAGTATAATCTTACAGCAGATACCTTACGATATTATGAGAAAATTGGTTTGCTTACGAATGTTCCTAGAACTGCAAAAGGAATTAGGAACTATGATGAGGCCGCTTGTAAGCGCATTGAATTTATAAAATGTATGCGAAATGCGGGTGTTGAAATAGAAGCCCTTATTGATTATATCAGTCTTTTTGAGCAGGGAAAGAAAACTGTAAGTGCAAGAAAGGAAGTTTTAGAACAGCAAAAAGAAAAGCTTTTGGAAAAACAAAAAAATATTACAATTACGCTAGAAAAATTAAATTATAAAATTAATCTTTATGATGAAATTATTTCTGGAAAAAGAAAAGATTTTACAGAGGACTAGGAGGAATTTAAAATGGAATATATTAAATTAAATAATGGAATTAAGATGCCTGTATTAGGCTTAGGAACTTTTTTGTTAACACCAGATGAGGCGGAAAACTCTGTTTTACTAGCCTTAAAAAATGGTTATCGTTTGATTGATACTGCAAATGCATATGTAAATGAAAAGGCAGTTGGAAGAGGAATTAAAAAATCTTTAGTGTCAAGAAATGAAATTTTCTTAGAAACTAAACTTTGGCCAGCATTCTATGAGGATGATGATGCAGTAGATAAAACCTTAAAACGGTTAGATACAGAATATATTGACTTAATGATTCTACATCAGCCAGCAGGAAATTATTTGGCAGGGTACAGACAACTAGAAAAAGGCTATAAAGAGGGTAAATTAAAGGCCATTGGTATTTCTAATTTTAACAAGGATGAAGTTAAGGAAATACTTGATAATTGTGAGATTAAGCCTGCCTTGATTCAGGTTGAAGCCCATCCATATTACCCGCAAACTCAGTTTAATCAATTTTTAAAAGAGAATAATATCGTTTTGCAATCCTGGTATCCACTAGGAGGAAAAGGAAACCAGAGTATTTTAACAGAAGAATACATTCAGCAATTAGGTAAGAAATATAACAAATCCAGTGCTCAAATCATTTTGAAATGGCATATTCAAAAAGGCTATATTGTAATTCCTGGGTCTAGAAGTGAACAGCACATTCAAGAAAATATAGAAGTATTTGATTTTGAACTTACAAAAGAAGAGATGAGCAAAATAGACAAGCTAGATAAAAATACGCCAATCTATATTAGAACGGATGCTGCCTTAAAGGGGTATGCTAATTGGCGCCCAGATGTAGATGGACAGAAATAAAAGGAGAATAATGTATGGAGTATGTATATTTAGGAGATACAAAAATTAAAGTCTCAAGAATTTGTGTTGAGTGTATGTCCTTTGGAGATTCTGAGGGAAGATTTCATAAGTGGACCTTGCCGTATGAGGAAACAAAGAAGATGATACAGCATGCCTTATCCTTAGGAATTAATTTCTTTGATACAGCTAACACCTATTCTGAAGGAACGAGTGAGGAATACTTAGGAAGAGCCTTAAAGGAATTGGGTGTGAAAAGAGAGGATGTGGTTATTGCCTCTAAGGTTTATTTTAATGAAGGACATTTATCTAAGGAGGCCATCTTTAGAGAAATAGATGGAACTTTAGAAAGACTTCAAACAACATATCTTGACTTGTATCAGATACATCGTTTTGATTATGATACACCTATGGAAGAAACTATGGAGGCATTGCATGAGCTTGTGAAAATGGGAAAGGTAAAAGCCATTGGTGCTTCTGCGATGTATGGATATCAATTCCATAATATGCAAGAAATTGCTTTAAAGCATAATTGGACACCTTTTTCAACAATGCAGAATCACTATAACCTTTTATATCGTGAGGATGAAAGAGAGCTTATCCCAGTATGTAAACAATTTAATGTTACGCTCATTCCGTATTCTCCACTAGCAGGAGGCCATTTGTCTCATGTGTCTTGGGAAAGCGATAGTCTTAGAAGTCAAACGGATCAGACGATTAGAAAGAAATATGATCATGCAAAGAAGCAGGATTTAGAAATCATAACAAGTGTTAAAGAGATTGCTGATAAAAAAGGAGTATCCATGAGTCAGATTGCGTTAGCATGGATTCTTTCTAAGGGAGCAAATCCAATTGTAGGGTCTACAAAGCCTCATCACTATGATGAAGCAGTTAAGGCTTTAGAAATCCAGCTTACAGAAGAAGAGATATCTCTTTTAGAACAATTCTATTTACCTCATCAGGTGGTAGGCGCTTTGCCAGAAAGATAAAAGGAGGAGCTTATATGAATCGTTGTAAGGTAATAAGTCATATGTACGTTTCCATTGATGGTAAAATTGATGGAAATTATATGAGTGAACAAGGCTGTAATTTTTCTGGAAATTACTATGATACTGCAATTTGGAGTTTGGGTGATTCTATGGCAGGAGGCAGAGTGACAAATACAATGTACCATGCTAAAGGTAATATAGATTTGAATTTATATAAGAATTCTAAGGTTCCAAAGGGTGATTTTATGATAGAATCAGAGCATTATCATTTCTGCTTTGATAGAAATGGCAAGTCTATATGGGAATCAGGCACATTAGAATATGGTGGGGTTACTATGCAGAATGTTGCTGTTTTATCTCAAAATGTAAAAAAAGAGTATTTAGCTTTTTTAAGAGATTATAAAGTTGCTTATATCCTTGTAGATTCCTTACAGGAAGCTTTAGAAAAAATAAAAAATGATTTCAAAGTTAATACACTCATTCTTACGGGCGGAGCCATCATCAATGGTGCTTTTCATGAGGCAGGATTGATTGATACATTATCCATTGTTATGGCACCTTATATAGAAGGAAACTATGAGGAAAAAGGATATGCTGAGCTCTCTCATTTTGTAAACCATAAATATAGATATCAATCAATTAAGCCATTAGAGGATGGCGGAATCCATTTGGTTTTTGATAAGGAGGAATAGAGATGAAAAAATCCTTAATCCTTTATTTTTCTCATATAGGAGAAAACTATATGGCTGATGGAATAAGACCTATCCATAAAGGAAATACAGAGATTGTAGCAGAAATGATTCAAAAGGTAACTCAAGCAGAGTTGTTTAAGGTTGAAACGATTATGGAATATCCTTTTTCTTACAAAGCGTGTACAGAGCAAGCCTTAAAGGAAAAGACGACTCATGCAAGACCAACCTTGAAGGAATATTTACCCTCTGTTGAATCCTATAATGTAATTTATATTGGCTATCCAAACTGGTGGGGAACAATGCCTATGCCTTTGTTTAGCTTATTAGAAAAGCTTGATTTTGCTAATAAAATAATTAAGCCTTTTTGTACTCACGAGGGCTCAGGTATGGGAACTAGTATGGAGGATTTAAAAAAACTATGTCCTAACGCTATAATAAAAAAAGGACTTCCCCTTCAAGGAAGCTTAGTTTCTGATGCTGAAAGTGAAGTTTGGCAATGGACTTTAGAATAAGAAATTTTATAGGAGGAAATGTTATGAAGATTAAACAAACAGCAGGAAGAACAATCTTAGGAGAATTTGCTCCTAAATTTGCAGAATTCAATGATGATATCTTATTTGGAGAGGTATGGAATCAAGATACCCTTTCTCCCAAAATGCGATCTATGCTTACGATAACTGTGCTTGTAAGTAAAGGACTTGTTGATAGCTCCTTTGAGCATCACTTAAGCTTTGCAAAGGAAAATGGAGTAACGAAAACAGAAATTGCAGAGCTATTAACTCATATTGCCTTTTATGCTGGATGTCCTAATGCGTGGGCAGCCTTTCGTATGGCAAAAGAGGTATATAAGGAGGATGCAAAGAATGGAGGTATGTTTGGACTAGGAGAGCCTAATACAGCTTTTTCTAAATATTTTGTAGGGAACTCTTATTTGAAGCCCTTAACCAATCCAAAGGAAACCATATTTATGGCCAATATAACCTTTGAACCTGGATGCAGAAACAATTGGCATATCCATCATGCTACAAAGGGTGGAGGGCAAATTCTATTATGTACAGAAGGTACTGGCTGGTATCAGGAATGGGGAAAGGAAGCTCAAAGACTTCATCCTGGAGATGTTGTAACAATTCCTGTGGGGGTGAAGCATTGGCATGGAGCATCAAAGGACAGCTGGTTTAGCCATATTGCAGTAGAGGTTCCAGGAGAAAATACCTCTAATGAATGGCTAGAGGCAGTTATAGAAGAAAGCTATAATCAATTACTCTAAGCATTCCTTTAAAATTTTTAAAAAAATCTCTGTACATTTTGGGAATACCTGATATTTTTTCCATGCAATATCTAGGTGAGATATGAGTTTGGGATAAAAGGGTCTAAAGCATAGCTTACTATTACCTGTTACATTTATTATTTTGTCTAAGCCAATGGCATAACCTACGCCCTCCTCAACTAGCAAAGAAGCATTATATAAAAGATTATAGGTTGCAACTATGCTGAGCTCCTCAAAGGGCCTTATAAACCAGTCAGTGATTATACTTTTCCCAAGAGATTGTTCAGAGCATATGAGAGGCTTATCCCATAAATCTTCTGGTACTATGTATTTTTTTTTAGCAAGAGGGCTATCAGCTAACATAAGTACACCCCAAGTATCTGTATAGGGTAGACGTAGATAATCGTATTTACTTATGTCAAAGGGTTCTATAAAAATTCCAAAATCTATCAGTCCTTTATCTAGCTTTTCAGAAATGGTTGAACTATCACCACTGAATAAATGAAATCTTACTTTTGGATATTTGAGTTGAACGTTAAGAATAGCCTTTGCGATAAGTCCCATGGCGTAGCTTTCTCCACCACCAATATAAATATCACCACTGATATCTGTAATAGGTGTATTCAGCTCAGATTGTGTCTGACTGTATAATTCTATAATTTCTTCTGCACGCTTACGGAGTAATTGTCCTGTTTCTGTAAGCGTGATTTTTTTTGCTCCACGAATAAACAAGGGTTTACCTATTTCCTTTTCAAGATTTTGCATTTGCCTAGACAAATTTGGCTGTGTAACAAATAATGCTTTTGCTGCTTTAGAAATGCTTTGCTCCTTTGTGACGGCCAAAAAATATTTAAGTTCACGAATTTCCATAGATCTAGCCTCCTTTTTTATAAGTTTATCATAGATAATATATGCTTGTCAATTATAGGTAGCCCATAAAATATAAGTATTTGACATATGTATGAATAGAAATTAAAATTGAACTATAATGAATGGAGGAAACTATGGACACAGTAAAGTTTAAAGAAGAAATGAAAAATCAAAGCTATATTCTTGCTAATTCAGAAATGCATTTCCATATGCACGAAATGGCACAAAGAGCAAGAAAAATAACGGTTCAAATGAACAATGTCTACCAAACTCCTGAAGAACTGCGGAAGTTATTTTCCGAACTTATTGGACAAATGGTTGACGAAGGGTTTGGGTTGTTTCCGCCTTTTTACGCTGACTACGGGAAAAATATAAAAGTTGGAAAAAATGTATTTATCAATTCGGGCTGCTGTTTTCAGGATCAGGGAGGAATAGAAATTGGAGATAACGTGCTTATTGGTCAACAAGTCATAATAGCAACTATAAATCACGACCTTAATCCAAGTAAACGGGGAAATATGTTCCCTGCACCCGTAAAAATTGGAAACAATGTATGGATAGGTTCGCACGCAACTATTCTTTCGGGTGTAACTATTGGTGATGGTGTAGTTATAGCCGCAGGTGCAGTTGTAACAAAGAATATTCCAAAAAATGTGGTTGTTGCGGGAGTTCCTGCTAAAATAATAAAACAAATAGAGGTATAAAATGAAAGTCTTACTTTTTAACGGAAGTCCAAGAGCTAATGGATGTACTTTCACAGCTCTTTTAGAAGTCGCAAGTGTACTCAATACACAGGGCATTGAAACAGAAATACTGCAAATCGGAAATAAGTCAGTACAGGATTGTATTGGCTGTAATGGTTGCGCCAACAAAGGCAAATGCGTATTCTCTAATGATTGCGTAAATGAATGGATAGAAAAAGCGAAAACGGCAGATGGTTTTGTATTTGGAACACCTGTTTATTATGCCCACCCATCAGGGCGCATACTTTCAGCTATGGATAGGCTTTTCTATGCAGGAGGAAATGCTTTTGAGCATAAGCCTGCTGCCGTTGTAGCGTCTGCAAGGCGTGCTGGAACAACGGCAACACTTGATACAATTAGCAAATATTTTGGAATAGCACAAATGCCTGTTATATCTTCCACCTATTGGAATATGGTACATGGAAATACTCCTGAAGAAATAAAGCAAGATTTAGAGGGGATGCAAACAATGCGAAATATAGGTGCAAATCTAGCTTGGATTTTGAAATGTATTCAAGCAGGTAAAAAGTTGGGAATAAACTCACCGCAGGCAGATACGTCCGCGTGGACGAATTTTATAAGATGAAAATAAGGAGTTGTTTTATAATGGAAAAATTGAACCTGACAAATGAATGGGATAAAACTTTCATAAAAAGCGATAAAGTAAATCATGAAAAAATTACTTTTCATAACCGCTACGGGATAACCCTTTCGGCGGACCTTTACATTCCAAAGCAAGCACGAGGCCAGTTTCCTGCGATTGCGGTTTGTGGTCCGTTTGGTGCAGTAAAAGAACAGTCTTCAGGACTTTACGCTCAAACTATGGCAGAACGTGGATTTTTAACGCTTGCCTTTGATCCGTCATTTACAGGTGAAAGTGGCGGACAACCAAGATATGTTGCTTCACCAGACATCAATACGGAGGATTTTTGTGCGGCAGTAGATTATCTTTCCTGTCGTGAAGATGTAGATGGCGACAAAATAGGGATTATTGGTATTTGTGGTTGGGGCGGTATGGCAATCAATGCGGCAGCTATTGACACACGGATTAAGGCGACAGTTGCTTCCACTATGTACGATATGACAAGAGTAAACGCCAAAGGATATTTTGATGCAGAAGATAGCGAAGAAGCTCGCTATGAAACTAAGAAAGTCTTAAATGCACAAAGAATTGTTGATTACAAAAACGGCAGCTACGAACTTGGTGGTGGCGTGGCAGATACCATTCCCAATGACGCACCATTCTTTGTAAAAGATTATTACGATTACTACAAAACGACACGGGGTTATCATAAACGTTCCCTTAACTCTAATGGTGGTTGGAACAAGACTTCCGCTCTTTCTTTTATCAATATGCCAATACTCTCTTACATCAATGAGATACGTAGTGCTGTACTTGTTATGCATGGCGAAAAGGCACACTCTTGCTATTTCAGTAAAGATGTTTTTAAGAACTTAAACGGCGATAATAAAGAATTGCTTTTGATACCAGGTGCCGTTCATACTGATTTGTATGATCGCAAGGATATTATTCCATTCAATAAACTTGAAGAGTTTTTCAAAAAAAATTTTAACTAAAAAGGAGATAAATTATGTTAGGTAACTTCACTTATTCAAACCCCACTAAACTCTATTTTGGCAAGGATGCATTGGACGGTCTTAATAAAGAACTGCCCAAATACGGAAAAAACGTATTGCTCGTTTATGGTGGCGGCTCTATTAAGAAAAATGGTATCTATGATAAAGTAGTTGCTATTCTCAAAGCTAATGGCAAAGAGATTTATGAAGATGCAGGTGTTATGCCTAATCCAACTGTCCAAAAACTCAATGAAGGTATCAAGCGGGCAAAAGCAGCAAAAGCTGACCTTATTCTTGCAGTTGGTGGCGGGTCAGTCTGCGACTATGCAAAAGCTGTGTCTATTTCTGTAAATTGCAACGACGACGCTTGGGACAAATATTTTATTCGTTTTGAGGACGTAACCTGTGATATAATTCCTGTCGGTTGTGTTTTGACAATGGTTGGAACAGGGAGTGAAATGAATGGAGGTTCAGTCATTAGCAACCACGAACAAAAGTTGAAAATAGGACGTGTTTTTGGCGATAACGTATTCCCAAAGTTTTCTATAATGAATCCTGAATTCACATTTACTATACCTAAATATCAAATGGTATCAGGAATTTATGATATTATGTCGCACATTCTTGAACAGTATTTTTCTGGGACAGATGATAATACAAGTGATTACATTATGGAAGGACTTTTGCGTTCACTGATTCACAGCACAAATATAGCTGTTGAAAATCCCACTGACTATGAAGCAAGAAGTAACATTATGTGGACGGCAACTTGGGCTTTGAATACTCTTGTTGCAAAAGGCAAGACAACCGATTGGATGGTACATATGCTTGGTCAGGCGGTTGCAGCTTATACGGACGCAACACACGGAATGACGCTTGCAGCGGTAACTATGCCGTACTACAAATATATTCTACCTTATGGAACAGCAAAGTTTGCTCGCTATGCCATAAATGTTTGGAATGTCAACCCTGAAGGCAAGACTGACACTCAGGTTGCTTATGAAGGGTTGTTGGCTATGGAAAAATGGATGAAAAAAATTGGACTTGTTATGAACATAACTGAACTAGGTGCAAATGAAGAATTACTTGATGGAATGGTAAAAAGCACTTTCGTTATGGAAGGCGGTTACAAGATATTGAATGAAAAAGATATTCGAGCTGTACTCAATGCAAGTTTTTAATACAATAAAAAAGGAGTTGAAAAAATGAAAAATGTTATTGTGGTCACAAGCTCACCAAGAAAAAACGGCAATTCAGAAATTTTGGCACAAAAGTTTGCTGAAGGTGCAAAGTCAGCAGGAAATCAAGCAAATATTATAGCGGTATGCAATATCGACTTGAAATTCTGCACAGGCTGTCTTTACTGCAATACACACAGTAAATGTGTGTTGAATGACGGAATGAACACACTTTATGAAAACTTCCAAAATGCGGACGTTCTTGTGTTTGCTACCCCTATTTACTATTATTCGGTTTGCGGTCAACTCAAGACTTTGCTTGATAGGCTAAATCCTTTATTTGTCCGTAAAAACAAATTCAAAGATGTTTATCTTCTTGCAACAGCGGCAGACGATGATGATAGTGCAATGGATGGTGCTATTAAAGATATTCAAGGTTGGGTAAGTTGTTTTGACGGTGTAACACTCAAAGGTGTAATACGCGGTATTGGTGTTACAGATAAAGGCGAAATAAACAATACAACTTATCCTCAGCAAGCCTATGAGATGGGCAAAAACATTTAGGTGGAAATATGAAAAAACTTTTTGCAATACTTTGTATAGCGTTAATTGCGAGCTTTGCTTTTGTAAGTTGTACTGACAGCAATCAGCCACAACGGAACACGTATATGGTTACTTTCGATTCGCAAGGTGGCAGTAGAGTTGCAGATCAAGAGGTCTTGGAAGGCAATCCCATAAGACGTCCTGAAACACCTGAAAGAAATGGATATTTTCTAAACGGTTGGTATTTGACTTCTTCACCTACCGCAGATTCAGAATGGCATTTTGATACGGATTTCGTTACCAAAGATATAACGCTGTATGCAGGTTGGACTATTGAAAATTTACAAGATCCAACAGAAAAACTCATATTCAAGCAAGACGGCAATGCTTATACCATTACAGGCACAACAGGCGAAGATACAATCATAGTTATACCAAGTGAATACAACGGGTTGCCAGTAACAAAAATTCAAGGCGAATTTGGTACGGGTGCGTTTGCAAGAACAGCCATAACAAAAGTTACTATTCCTGATTCCATTATTGAAATTGGACAAAATTCATTTAATAATTGTAGTAGCTTACAAACGGTAGTTATCAGCACTCAAAGCAATCTAACTACTATTGGGAACAATGCTTTTTTAGGTAATTCGTCTTTAACTGAAATGTATATCCCTATTGGTATGGTCAATTTAGGCGATAGCGTTTTTAATAACTGCGGTGCAATAGAACGATTTATAGTTGCTGATGGCAATTCAGCCTATAAATCGGAAAACGGACATTTAATTTCAAAAGGTAATGAAATGCTTATTCGCGGTTCAAATAATCAAGAAATTCCAAATGGGGTTAAGTCGATAGGTATTGCAGCTTTCAGAAGAAGTATTATTACTGAGTTGATTATACCTGATTCGGTAACAGAAATAGGAAACTATTTTATAAGTGATAGCGGCATAGAGAAAATAACTTATAAAGGTACTGCTGAAAGTTGGGAACAAGTGGAAAAAGCAAACTTATGGAATTTTGGGAAAACAGATATTACTATTGAGTTTGTTCCTAAAATCGAGCAAGAGGAAATCACTAAAATGTATATAACAATCAATGGCAATAAATTAGAAGTTACACTTGCGGAAAATTCTTCAGTTGGTGCACTTGTGGAACGATTAAAGCAGGGCGATATTATCTACACGGCAAACGATTATGGAGGCTTTGAAAAAGTTGGAAGTTTGGGATTTAGTCTACCAACAAACGATACTCAAATCACTACGCAATCAGGTGATGTAATATTATATTTGGGTAATCAAATCGTTTTATTTTATGGCAGCAACTCATGGTCTTACACAAGACTTGGAAGAATCATCGGATATTCCGCTTCTGAATTGCGAACCCTTCTTGGTGCAGGGAATGGCAGTTCACAGGTTATGATAAGTTTGAAATAAGAAATTAGGTACTGGTTTAATTTTATAAGATAAAAATTTTAAATGGTGGTAAAGAATGAAAAAAATTATAGGAGTGGTTCTAGTATTTATTATGGCAATATTTGGATTCGTGGCTTGTAATGGTAACAGTCCAACTGATAATGGCGGTACAGTTGGAAACGGAAATTCAGGCAGTGGAAATAACAATCCACCTGTAATCACTACAAACAATATCTTGATTGCTTACTTTTCTTGTACAAATACAACTGAAGCAATAGCAAATCACATCCAAACAGAAACAAAAGGAAAGCTTTATGAGATAGTGCCTGAAGTGCCTTATACTGCAGAAGATTTGCAGTATTATACAGGAGGCAGAGCTGACCAAGAACAAGCTGATGCAACAGCCCGCCCTGCAATAAGCAGTAGCATTGAAGATTTAGACAAATACAACGTGATATTTTTAGGCTATCCCATTTGGCATGGTCAAGCCCCAAGAATCATTTATACTTTTTTGGAAAGTTACGATTTTTCAGGAAAGACGATAGTTCCGTTCTGCACATCTCATTCAAGCGGTATTGGTTCAAGTGATACAAATTTACATTCTCTCACTCCTAATGCTGAATGGGTTTCAGGTAGGCGATTCTCATCAGGTGCTTCTCAAAAAACTGTTGCTGATTGGATTGATAGTCTTGATATTAAACTCATCCCTAACGTGGCAACTTTTGATTTGGAAAATGGTGAAAATGGGTGTGCACCTACCATTATGCTTAACAGCGGATATGAAATGCCTGTTCTTGGAATTGGTACATATTCTCTGCATGGTGAAACGTGTGTAAATTCAGTATTATCTGCGCTTGAAAGTGGCGTTCGACTGATTGATACAGCCTATATGTATGGCAATGAAAAAGAGGTTGGAGAGGCAATACGATCTAGTGGAATTCCACGAGAGGATATATTTGTAATCACAAAATCTATCCAGGTGAACAATTTTTAAATCCAGAAGCTGCAATTCAAAGGGCGCTTGCTGCTTTGGACATAGGATATATTGATATGATGCTTTTACATCACCCTGGCTCAAATGACGTGAAAGCGTATAAAGCAATTGAAAAGTTTGTTGAGCAAGGCAAGATACGTTCTATTGGATTGTCAAATTGGTATATAGAAGAAATTGACGATTTTATAGCACAAGTAAATATTATGCCCGCACTCGTTCAAAACGAAATCCACCCATATTATCAGGAACAACAAGTTGTGCCGTATATGCACTATCTTGGAATTGTTATGCAAGCGTGGTATCCGTTTGGCGGACGAGGACATACAAATGCAATCTTCAATAATAGTACAATTACTAATATCGCGAGAACTCACAATGTAACAAGTGCACAGGTTGTTTTGCGTTGGCATTTGCAACGTGGTGTAGTTGCAATTCCTGGTTCTTCTAATCCTGAACATATAAAAGAAAATATATCTGTGTTTCATTTTTCTTTAAATGAAGAAGAAATGAACGCCATAGCTATGCTTGATAGGAACGAAAAGCATGAATGGTATTAATTGATAAACTTAGAATTGATTCTGTAATAATTGAAAATCCAGTGATTTATACCCACTGGATTTTTTATCTTAAATTTTCTCAATAAAAGAATTTAGCTATGTACTATGTGGTATTGGTGCTGTATGCTTTTCTATAAAAGCTATAAAAAAGTAATATGGAATTATCATTTGTATTTTTGTAGAAAGAGTCTATTGTCGAATTTATTCGGGATATAGACTTTTATTTGAAAAAATGCTAGAATATAAGTAAATTGTTAGGAGGTTAAAGGAATGGAAAATATGTGGAGATTTCCAGGAAATGGATATACTCAAGACCAAGGATTAGATACTTCTGATATGGAAACCTTTAAAAAGGATCCAATAGCCTCACTAGCAAGGGAGCTTTGTCAAAACTCAATAGATGCAAGGAAGAAGACTGCAAAGGGGCCTGTCAGGGTTGAATTTAAATCATTTTCAATTCAAAGAAATCAAATTCCTCAAGTGGATTCTATTGAAAAGCAAATTTTAGCTTGTAAAGATACATGGACTACGAATAAAAAGATTTCTGACCAATTAGAAGTTATGCTGAATCAAATCCAAAAAGAAGAAATTTCATGCTTAAGAATTAGTGATTTTAATACAAAGGGACTTGTAGGTGTAAGTGGTGGAGATAATACACCATGGCATTATATGATTCATGGATCAGGTCTTTCTAATAAATCTTCTACGAGTGGAGGATCAAAGGGAATTGGTAAATTTGCTACCTTTGTTACCTCTCAGTTTAATACTGTTTTTTATTCCACAATTACAGAAGAAAAGGAAAAAGGCTATCAAGGAATATGTAAGCTATGCTCTGCAAGACAAGAGGGGACAACTGAAAAAACCATTGGTATAGGCTATTATGGTTCATCCATTCAAAATGAGCCTATTGGTGGTGAATTTAATTTAGATAAAGAATATAAAAGAAGTGGAAAAACTGGAACAGATATTTTTATTTTAGGCTTTAAAAATCCTGCTGGCTGGAAGGCAGATATTATATCAAAAATTTTGGAAAGTTTTATTAGTGCTATTGTATTTGAGGATTTAGAGGTTGTAGTTGATGAACATATCATCAATAAAGAGAATCTTAAAAATATCGTTTATGATGAGAATCTTATTAACAAATCAAGTAGAAAATCCATCATTTCTCAGTATCTGCTGTTGACTGATGAAGAGCATAGATATGAGGATAGTATTGATTTTAAGGAATTAGGAAAAGCAAAGCTGTTCTTAATGGAATTTGACAGCGAGAATGAGCATCTTGCTACTAATGGATGTGTTATGATTCGGTATCCTTTAATGAAAATTAGGGATATAGATAAAATTACGACACTTCCATGCAGTGCAATGTGTATTATAGAAAATAACACATTAAATTCCATTTTGAGAAATGTAGAAAATCCTCAGCATACAAACTGGGAATTTAATCGTATTGAGGACGATAAAGAGCGTGCTGAGGTTAGAAGTATCTATAAGAAACTTTTAGATGAAATAAGAAAACTAATTATGGAGCATTTGGCTACAAGCGATAGCTTTCAAACAGATGTTGTCGGAGCTGGAAATTTTATCCCAGGTTCAGAAAGTTCAGAGGGTTTAGGTGTTGATTCTGTCAATAAAAAAATTTTGGATAAGCCTGAGATAACCACAAAAAAGGTTAAATCAACAGAAGTTAAGCTGGAGACTTTTATTCCAGATGAAAATGGGGATGAGATATTAGAAATTGAAGCAGAGGGCGAAGAAGAGGATGAAAAGGAAGCTGGTGGACATCAAAGAGCTTCTAAGGAGTATTCAAAATCTGATATACAGAGTAAGGGTGGTACATCGTCTAATCATACTTTGGTAAGGTATTCTGAAATAAAGGGGATGTCTTACAGACTGATGTGCTTAAATAAAAAAATGAGAATGTATGCAATAGCCTTTACCTCTACTGTGGAAGAAAAAGAGGTCATATTAGAGCTGTTTGCATTAGATGATGGAGGAGCAAAGACACAGGTATTAATTCTTGCATGTACTGTAAATGGTGTGAAGGCACAGATTATTAATAGAAAGAAAATTAAGTTTTCAGTCAGTGATGGTCAGAAAATAAAAATTGAAATGATTACTGATCAGTCTGAATTATTTAGTAGTGAGGTTAAATTATATGCGTGTAGGTAAAAGATTATTTCCATATCCTGTTTTGAATAATAATAAGCTATATTCGCAGTATAAAAACGCTACTTTATCCTTAGAATATGATGAAGTTGTTACAGAGGAATATCTAATTTTAGATAATATTCACTGCAATATTGATAGTAGCTACATAAAGAATCTTCTCTTTGAAGGCTATGCTGAAGCAGTATGTGTAGTAGAATGTACTCAGACGATGCTTAGAAATCATTATGTAATTACGGATAAAATGAATGACATTAGGATTCCTTTAATGGATATCAATGGAAAGGTGGATATTTCCTTATTTATTGTTGCTAAAAAGGATATCCCTACCTTTAAGTGTAATGATTTTTTAGATGAATATAGTGATTATGAATTTTATATAGAAAAAAATGATATCATAGGTGTAGACGATGGATTTACAAGCAGAATAGAGTTTAATGAGGAAGACGATATGGAGAAGTCTTCTATCTTTCTTGTGATTAAAGATACAAACATTATGGATCAGTCTATGAGAATTGAGCTCGCAGATGATAAAATTATCATTTCTCTTCCTCAGGAGCAATGGAATGAGTATGACAGGACGAAAAGAATTAGAAAATTTCAAAACCTTTATTTTTCTATTATTGCTGTTCCTGCTTTAAGCTATGCCTTGTCTGAAATGCAAAGATTAGGTGAAAGTATAGATAATATCCGAATTGAAAAAAAATGGTTTAATTCCTTTTGTATAGCATACAAGAATAGAAAGAGTGAAGAATTAACAGATGAGTATTTCATGCAGATGAATCCTTATTTTGAGGCACAAAGGCTTCTAAATTATCCAGTTACCAAGGCTTTGGATGATATATTTGCATTAACAATGACTATGGGAGGTATTGATGATGGAAATCAATATTAAGCTTATGTCAGAGGTTGCCTATATCACCCTACAAAAAAATCCAGAGGATGTTTATCAAAACATTCTTAAGCATCCAGACGATTCCTCTTGGCTAAATGATTATTTTGGAACAAGTCCCTATGAAGAAAAAGAATATCTTATTGAGGATTTTAAGTTAAAAGATGCAGAGGATTACAATGAGGTTCTTTTTGAAAATTGCATAATCATTTATGAGCATTTAAAACATCTGCCAAGATATATTTTATGCAATCCAAGATTTTGGGCATGGATTACCTTTGAAAAGACCTATAAGGAAGCACAGAGGGCTTCAAAATTAACTGGATCTGATCTCATTTCTTCAATATGGTTAATTACAGGCTCAAGACGTTCCTTAATGTTAGGTGTAATTTCTCGTTCCTTTTTTCTGGTTCAAATGTCCGTAGAAGAAACGAAGAAGGAAAAATATGAACTAACAAAATATCTTCTGACGAATCTTGAAACCTACCGTAATTTCTGTTATCGAAATATGGGAATGCTAAAAAATGTAACTTGTGCTGTCATTCGTGCTCAGAAGGATATTTGTGAAAAATTTCACATCTCCCTTGTAAATAAGCAGAGTGCAGCAATGATTAAGGAAACCTCAAAAATTGGGTCTGTTATGCTCATAGACATTATGACTGAAGAAGAAATTTATGAAATTATTTATCCTAAATTTGTTAAAATAGCCTTAGAACGTCGCTATTTACTCTAGCATAATCAAGAAAATATAAAAAGTGCTATTTGCCAAAATAAAGACTGGCCATAGCATTTTTTATTAGATTGTTCTAAGGAGGATATTTAGAAGTGGCTCATTTATTTTCATCTATTCAGCTTTGATTCAGAAAATCTTTTGCTTTTATTTTCTTGTAATTTGCACAATACGGAAATTATTTTCTTTTTCTGTAAATTTATTTCTATGTCAAAGAAAGTTTATGAAAGATATGGTAAAATAAAGAAAAAGAGGGTAAAGAGCATGAAAACAAGATTATCAGAGCTTTTGGATAAAAAAGAAATCAAAAGAAAAGTAATAGCTAAGGATTTAGGAATTGAAAAAAGAACATTAGACAATTATGTGAATGAAATAACCTTAATGAATAGTGATGTTATTGTGAAAATTGCAAAGTATTTAAATGTCTCAACAGATTATTTGCTTGGAGTTGATCAAATTAACGATGATTTTTTGAATCAGAAGATTGACAAAATAAGCTGTGAGCTAAAGGAGATTGTTTATCATTTGAATTCTAACCAGAAATCTTAATTTATTTAGCGATTCATATTTTGAATTGCTTTTTTACTTTTATTTTTAAAAAAATGTGTTAAACTATTAACTAGGTGATGTTTGTGAGAAATAAAGAATTAGTAGAATTATTAATTGATAAGGGGTATAAAATGAGCTGTGCAGAGAGCTGTACAGGAGGACTTTTGGCATCGAATATAGTGGAGGTTCCTGCTGCTTCTCAGGTTTTTGATATGTCATTTGTAACTTATGCAAATGAAGCAAAGGTGCTTTTAGTAGATGTATTAGAAGAAACAATCAAAACCTATGGTGTTGTAAGTGAAGAGGTAGCCCAAGAAATGGCTATTGGCTGTGCAAAAAGGGCAAAGGCAAATATTGGTGTTGGAATATCTGGGATTGCAGGACCTACTGGGGCTACTCCCACAAAGCCTATTGGAATGGTCTGCTTTGGCTTTTATCTAAATGGCAAGACCTATACCTATACAAAGCAATTTGGCAATATTGGAAGAACAGAGGTGCGAATTGCTTCAGTTACCTTTGTTATAGATACATTATTGGAGCTAGTAAAATCGGCATAAGCTGATTTTTTATTTTTATATCGAAATTTGTAAATAATTGTGGTAGAATAAAAGAAGTGTTTGGAGGAAAGCGAAAATGAAACCAATTTTAATTGCGATTGCTGGAGGAACAGCAAGTGGAAAAACCACAGTAGTAGATGAGATTATTAATCATTTTGGTTCTGAGGATGTGGCTGTGCTTTGTCAGGATAATTATTATAAGGAACAGGATGAACTAACTTTAGAGCAGAGAAGAAAGATAAATTATGACCATCCAAATTCCTTTGATTTGGATTTGCTGTTTGATGATTTACAAGCCTTGATTTCAGGAAAAGAAATTTTATCTCCTGTTTATGATTTTAAGGAGCATAATCGAAAAAAGGAGGAAACAACGAAAATTCTTCCAACAAAGGTTATCATTTTAGAAGGAATTTTAGCTCTTTATGATTCTAGGATAAGAGAAATTAGTGATATTTTAATTTATGTTGAATCTGATCCAGATATTAGGTTTATTCGCAGATTAAAGCGTGATATTCATGAGCGTGGTAGAGATTTAGATAGTGTTATTATGCAGTATTTAAGTACAGTTAAGCCTATGTATGATGAGTATATTGCTCCTACAAAGCGTTATGCAGATATCATTATTCCTAATGACACGAAGCATGATGTTGCAATTGAGATTCTGGCTGCTAAGATAAAAGATATAATAAAGTAAAATGCGTACTTCACAAGTCTTGTTTTTTGTGTTATAGTAAATATGGCTAGAAGCAGTTTATAGAGAAGGGCTCTACTTCCTATGAAATGGCCAAGACAATTTTATACCGTAGAGTGAGTTTCTTATATAGATATCGTGATTTTTAGTAAAGCTGCTTTTGGGCATCTTTAAAAACAATCACGATTTTTTTGTTTTTAAGGAGGAATTATGAGAGCATATAAGGAAATGGAAATTAAATTACTAAAACTGATTAGTGAATGCCCATCTATTACCATTGATGAAATGTGTGAAAGACTGTATTTGGGAAGAACAACCGTTATGCAGTATTTAAGAAAATTTAAGGAAGAAAATTTACTTTATGATAATGGCGAAAAAAGACCATTTTATCGTAGGTTATTGACGAAAGAGGCTCGACTTTTATTGACAAAAATATAAATTCCTTTTATAATTAAAGGCAGTTGTGAGAGGAGGAGTCTTATGAATAAGGTTAGTGAACGTTGTCTTATAGATAGAAATGCCAAGTTTTATTATGCTTCTAACCGTTTATTTTTTGAATTAAAAATCATAAGAATTATTCTTTATCTATTAGCAATTATACCTGTTATTATAACAGTATTACCTCAAATAAAATCAAACCCTATTTCTAATGTCATTTGTACCTTAGTTTCCTTTGCAATTACCTTGATTAATGAATCTACAAGCTCCTTTATGAATCGTCATAAGGACTATGCAATATATTCCTTACAGCTTTATGAAACAGGAGTAACTGGGTCAACCTTCTCAAAAATAGAATATGACCGTGAGCTGACAAATGAATTAAACGAATTGGCTATGCGTAGAGGAATTCCAGCAATGAAAAAGCAAGAGGAATATCACACGATTAGAGTTCCAAAGGATATCTCAGATGAATACAGCTATTTGTATATATGCAGAATAGACGCAGCAACGAACAAATATCTATTGAGTAGAATTATTTACATTTATTTCTTTCTTTTAATGGCAATTGTTGCAATTTTTGTTGGAGCCATTTTTTTAAAAAAGGAAACGAGTCAGTATTTAATTTTAATTATTGGTTTTTATCCATTGATCAGTCCAATTATTAAAGATTTGAATAGTGCTAAGGAATGTATGCGCGATTGTACAAAGGTTTGTGCGGACATTGACAATTATTTTGCTGATGGAGATGCGTCAATAGAGCGCTTAGCAAGAATGCATTATTATGTACAGCAAATAGAATTTGAAATGTTTTCTAGCAGACCCACCATTTATCACCTATTTAAAACAATATTTAGTGGTGGTGTAGAAATTTTGCAGGATGGTGTTACAGATCGTTTTCGGAGTGCTATTGTTGAGCTGAAACAGAAGTCGTTAATTAATAAGGGGTTAATTTCTCAGCCAAAGGGGAAATCCCTAATTACTCAGAAGAAGGAATATGATTTAGAACAGCTAAAACGAATTGAAAAAGAGAAAAAGGTAGTTAAGGTGTCAAAGCCAGTAGAAGCAAAGCATTCTGCTCCATCTAAAATTCCAGCAGTGAAGCCTGTTTCTGCAAAATCAGCACCTAAACCTGTAAAAACAACATCTTCAGCATCAAAAACTTCTAAAAAAACCTCAACAAAATCAACTTCTAGCAAGAATAAGAAATAGTTTCTTGCTTTTCTATTGTAAATCAAAAGAAAAAAAGGTATAATACTTATTGTCCATAAAGAGAAGATGAGAGACAAGCTCTGTGACTCTTCAGCAACCTTTTAGGTAAGGTGCTAATGCTTGTATGATGGCAATATGACAAGAATGCAAAAAGCCATCATTACGATGGTTTTTATTATAGATAAAAGGAAAGGATGGGAAAATATGATTGCAAGCATTGTTGTGGACATCGCTGCTAAGCAGGTAAATCAAACCTTTGATTATATTGTACCATCTCATCTTGAATCGGTTTTGAAGATAGGATTTAGGGTACGTGTTCTTTTTGGGAATCGTACAGTAGTGGGATTTGTTGTTGAATTGAAGGATACCTCAACCTTCAAGAAAAAATTAAAGGAAATCAGTGATCTTGTGGATGTATATCCTGTGCTGAATAAGGAGTTTGTAGATTTAGCTAAATATATTGCCAACCATAATTTTTCTTATTATGCAGTTGCTTTACAGACTATGATTCCGGCCGCTTTAAAAATAAAATATCAAAAGGTGGCAAGACTAAAAAAAGAGGATGCCAGTTTAGATGATATTTTCAAGGGGAAAAAAGAGATTCTTATTGATTACCGGACACCTGCTGAATTAACTAAGATTTATTCAGCCTATCAGAAAGGACTTATAGAATTAGACACAAAATTTAAAAAAGCAAGAAATGAAAAGAAAATAGATTATGTTTCTATTAAGGATGCTACTAGAATTCCTAAAAGCAAGCAAGGAAAGAAGATTGTAGAATATATGCAGGAATTAAATGAAGAAGTTTCTATTCCTGAACTGATTGAAACTGCAGGATTTACAAAGAATTCAATAAATACTTTACTTGAACAGGGAATTTTGGAAAAAATGTCAAGAGAGGTACTTTTCTTTAGAGAACAAAAGAAAATGACTCCTCCAAAATATGAATTGAATTCTTCTCAAAGAGCATGCTATAAGTCAGTTGTATTTCATCAAGAAAAAACGTATCTTTTCCACGGAGTAACAGGGAGTGGGAAAACAGTAGTGTATATAGAATGGATTAAGGATGTACTTTCTATGGGGAAGCAGGCATTACTTTTGGTTCCTGAAATATCTTTAACGCCCCAGATTACAAGTATATTCCAAGCATATTTTGGAAATCAGGTGGCTATCCTGCATTCCAGATTATCTATCTCTGAACGATATTCCGAATGGAAGAAAATTGTTACACATCAGGTTCAGATTGTAATTGGTGCCCGCTCAGCAATTTTTGCCCCACTTGATCATTTAGGCATAATCATTATTGATGAAGAGCATGAGGCTTCTTATGTTCAGGAAAATAATCCAAGATATAATGCAATAGAGATTGCAAAGAAGAGAAGTCATACCCATCAGTGCCCTTTGATTTTGGGAAGTGCAACTCCAAATGTATGTGACTATTATTTGGCAATAGAAGGAGAATATGAGCTTTTATCCTTGCCCGTTCGTGCCAATCAAAGAGATCTTCCTAAAAAAACACTTGTAGATTTAAGGGAAGAATTAAAAAAAGGAAATCGATCCGTTTTTTCAGAGGTTTTAAAGAAACGTTTGGTTGAGGTTTTCCAAAGAAATGAGCAGTCTATTCTATTTTTAAATCGCAGGGGTCATTCTTCCTTTGTGATGTGCAGAAGCTGTGGAGAGGTGTTGAAATGTCCCCATTGTGATATATCACTGACCTACCATGCAAGTAGAAATCTGTTGATTTGTCATCATTGTGGTCATAAACAGCCAAATGTGGATTGTTGTCCTTCCTGTGGGAGTTCTAAAATTCGTTTTGTTGGAAGTGGCACAGAAAAGGTTTTGGAGGAGATTCAAAACCTATTGCCAGAAGCTAGAGTTCTTCGAGTGGATTTGGATACAACAACCAAGGCTATGGATTATGAAACAGCTTTTGAAACATTCAAAAGACATGAAGCAGATATTATGGTAGGAACGCAAATGATTGCGAAAGGGTTGGATTTCGCTGATGTAACCTTAGTGGGGGTAGTCAATGCAGATTTGGCTTTGCATTACCCAAGCTATACATCCAATATGACAGCCTACAATTTAATAGAACAGGTATCAGGTAGGGCAGGTCGTGGAGAAAAAAATGGAGAGGTTATTATACAAACCTATCAGCCAGAGCACTTTGTCATACAAACCTCTATTCGTAATGATTATGATGGCTTTTTTAAACGGGAACTGGCGAATCGTAAAATTACAGGAATGCCACCCTATTCTTTAGCCATTGAGGTTGTGATAGAATCAAAGAAGCTCGCAGAAGCACAGGCTGAAGCCTATCGTATGCTTTATGCTTTACGCCAGGTGGCACAAAGAAGTGAAATTTTAGGTCCCGCAGAGGCTTTGCCTTTTCGCTTGAATGATATCTATCGCTTTACGATTCAGATAAAGGCAGTAGAGGATGATGTTATGGATAAGCTTCATGAAATTTATCCATTATATCAAAACCATAAGGATGTAAATATAAAGATTATAAGGATGTGAGAATATGAAAATAGTATTTATGGGAACACCTGACTTTGCAGTTCCTATTTTGGAGGCGTTACATACCAAATATGAGATTGTATTAGTCATCAGTCAGCCTAATAAGCTAAAGAAAAAAGGGCAATGGATAGACACTCCTGTTGCTTTTGCTGCAAAAAAATTAGGACTTCCATTATATCAGCCTGAAAAGGTTGGTGCTGATATTGATTATATAGAGAGCTTTGGAGGTGATCTTTTAGTAACAGCAGCCTTTGGACAATATGTTCCTTCCAAGGTATTAAACTTATTTAAAAAGACACTGAATGTTCATGGGTCTTTATTGCCTCAGTATCGAGGAGGAGCACCAATCCAAAGAGCAATTATGGATGGTAAAAAGGAAACCGGAATTACAATTATTAAAATGGCAAAAAAATTGGATGCTGGTGTTATGTATGCAAAAAAATCTTGTCCAATTTCTGATACAGATACTTCTAGTACATTATTTGAAAAGCTATCTTTTGTAGGAAGAGATTTATTGCTTGAGGTCATAGAGGATGTCTATACAGAAAAGCTCAAAGGAGTTGACCAGGAGGAAAGCGAGGTTACATACGCTCCTAATTTAACTCCAGAGGAGGAGCAAATAAATTTCTGCAGGCCTGCTCAGGAGATTGTCTGTCAAATTCGTGGATTGGCATTAGAGCCAGGAGCAACCATTTCCTATAAGGATACAAAGCTTAAGGTGTTTCAGGCTCATGTTGTTCCTGATTCATCTAAATGTAAGCCAGGAACTGTTCTTTCATTAAAGAAACAGGTTGTAATCAAGGCGGCAGATGATGCAGTTAGCTTAGATTTAATCCTTGTTCCGGGAAAGAAGATGCTATCTGCAAAGGATTTTGTCAATGGTCAAAAAATTTTGAAGGAGCTAGATGTTATTTAATGTCGATTATGGTATAATATCATAGATGCTGAGGAGGTGGAATATGTGTCTTTAAAAAACAAGATCAAAAATACCAAGTTTTTTAACAATGCCTTTGGATTTGAAAGCGGAATTGATATAACCAATGAAACACAGGTGCTTTATCGAAAAAACATTGTTATAAAGAATATCATATTTCTATCTAACGTAGTCTTTACATTGATTTTTACGGTATTGTCTTTAGGGGAAAGAAACAATATTATTCTTGCCTTCCTATTGGGTATTGTAACCTTTGTTCTAAACCTGTATTTAAAAAGGAGTATCAACAGGAATCCAAATGATTATACCTCACAGAACATAGCCAGCTATCTTTCGTGCTTTTATATGCTAGCGTTAGCCATAGTCATTTATATTAAGCTTAAATTTGGTGAAATTAAATATTTAGAGGAATGTGGTTATATATTACTCTATTATTCCTTAGCAGTATGCTCCTTTTATCAAAATAAAAAGCTTTTGAAAACTGTATTTGCCTGGACTTTAATTATTGTAACTTTCTTGCATTTTGCTGTTACATATTCAATTTTGGGCTCTGATATTGCAAAGGACATCAGTAAGATATTTACAGAATTTTTTGTTAGTGAGCCCTTCAGAGATATACTTTTAAGAACATTACTACTGTGTATCTTTATGCTAGTTCTTTACTGCATTGTTGCTATGAGTGGATATATGCAGGAGGAACGCAAGAAAGAACTTATGAAAAGACGTGCAGTTCAGGAGGACTTTACAAACGTTGTAACTAAAATTTTTGAGGTAACCTTAGATAATTCCTCTAGAAGTGAAGAGGATAAGCAAAATATTTATGTGGTTTCGCAAATGTCTAAAAGACTTGCTGAGCTTTTAAGCTTAGATTCAGATGAGATTGATAGGATAGAAACTATGGCGAAAATTCACATTGAGCAGTCAGTAAATTTTTTGCCAAGTGAAACGATGAACGAAGATGAAAAATATGTCTTGCTTCGGGAGCAGACAAACTTAGGAAGTATAATCATCTCAAGATTACAGCTAGAGCGTAAATGTGAGGCAATGATTCGTTCAACCTTTGAGGGCTCAAATACAAACGAATTTATTGCAAGAATGAATTCTATTCAGCATGAAACTTCAGCTCAGATTATTCTGATTTGTGAGCTTTATGTTTCTATGCGAAGTGTTAAATCTTATAAAAAAGCATACAGCCATAAGGTAACTATGCAATATTTAAGTGAGCATTTTAATGTTTACTTTGATGGAATCGTCTTTGAGCGTTTTGAACGCTTCAAGGATGAATTTGAAAAAATATATGATGAAAGTGAAGGAGAAGAAAATGATTTTTAATTATGAAACAAAGGGCACCTGCTCTAAAAAAATAACCTTTGAATTGGATGAAGAGGGAAAACTTCATAATGTCAGCTTTTTAGGAGGCTGTAATGGTAATTTAAAGGCAATTGGAAAGCTTGTAGAGGGTAAATCAGCTCAGGAGGTTGTGCAGATTTTAGAGGGAAATACCTGTGGTCCAAGAGAAACCTCCTGTGCAGATCAATTAGCAAAGGCGATTTTGGAGGCAACTCATGCGTAGATTATTTACATCTGAATCAGTTACAGAAGGACATCCAGATAAGATTGCAGACCAAATCTCTGATGCAATTCTAGATGATATATTATCTCATGACCCTAATGCTAGAGTGGCATGTGAAACCATTTGTACCACAGGACTTGTTATGGTGTTTGGAGAGATAACTACAAATCATTATGTTGATTTACAGAAAATAGTAAGAAAAACAGTGGCTGACATTGGATATACTCGTGGGAAATATGGATTTGATGCAGATAATTTGGCTGTGCTTTCTGCGATTGATCCTCAATCTCCTGATATTGCGATGGGGGTTGATGAAACTGATGAACATGAGCAGGGAGCAGGAGATCAGGGGCTTATGTTTGGCTATGCCTGTGATGAAACGGAAGAATATATGCCTTTAGCTATCACTTTGGCTCATAAGCTGGCTAGAAGACTTACAGAAGTTAGAAAGACAAATATCCTGCCTTATTTAAGACCGGATGGAAAAACTCAGGTTACAGTTGAGTATGATGAAGAAGGAAAGGTTAAAAGAATTGATACAATTTTGATTTCAACACAGCATTCCTCTGAGGTGGATATGAATCAGCTTGCTAGGGATATAAAAAGAGAGGTTGTTGATTTTATTGTTCCTTCCTCCTTGGTTGATGAGCATACAAAATATTTATTTAATCCAACGGGACGTTTTGTTGTTGGTGGACCTGCTGGAGATTCTGGACTAACAGGAAGAAAAATCATTGTTGATACCTATGGTGGCTCGGCTCCTCATGGTGGTGGTGCTTTTTCTGGGAAGGACCCTTCTAAGGTTGATCGTAGTGCTTCCTATATGGCAAGATACATTGCTAAAAATGTTGTTGCTGCCAAGCTTGCAAAAAAATGTCAAATTCAAATATCCTATGCAATTGGTATTGCTGAGCCAACCTCTGTTTTGGTAGATACCTTTGGAACTTCTAAGGTGAGTGAGGATAAGATTGCAGAAGCAATTCAAAAGGTTTTCCCACTTACTCCAAAGAAAATTATTTCAGCTCTTGATTTAAAGCGTCCTATTTACCTGCAAACAGCGGCTTATGGACACTTTGGCAGAACGGATATTGATCTTCCTTGGGAAAAGTGCGATAAAATTGAGGATTTACAAAAGTTATTACTGAATTAGTGTTGTTTTTTGCTGTT
Source organism: Anaeroplasmataceae bacterium (assembly GCA_029067355.1). Lineage (GTDB taxonomy): Bacteria > Bacillota_I > Bacilli_A > Acholeplasmatales > Anaeroplasmataceae > Pelethenecus. The sequence continues at coordinate 37,770 of JAIEEQ010000031.1, forward strand.
TTTCAGTATATAATTTATATTAAGAAATGATTTTGTATTTGGAGGACTTAAAATGGATACAACACTTATTATCGTTCTTGTGGTTGTTGGAGTTATTTTATTGCTTGTATTAGGTGTAGTAGGATGGTTTATCTCTACACGTAATAAATTTATTCGTATGGAGCAGGATGTTGAAAATTCGGAATCACGGATAGATGTTTATTTAACAAAGAGATTTGATTTGCTGACAAAAATGTATGATACAACAAAGGGATATATGAAGCATGAGAAGGAAACCCTAATGGCTGTTGTTCAAATGCGCAATCCAGGTGTGAATGCATCTTTAAAGGAAAAAGCAAATTTTAATGAGCAGCTAACTACCGCCTCTAGAAGATTAAATATGGTGGTTGAGCGCTACCCAGAACTAAAGGCAGATAAGATGTTTAACAATCTTCAGCAGGCTCAATCTGAGGTGGAAGAAAATCTTCAGGCTGCTCGGAGCAATTTCAACTCAAATGTTGCAAGCTTTAATAAAGCGATTCTGCAATTTCCAGCATCTATTGTTGCAGGAGCAAGATTTACTAAAAAAGAGTATTTTGAAGCAGAAGAATCTAAAAAGCAAGACGTTAAAATGGAATTTTAAGAAGGATATGGCTTTACTCTTTGTGAGTAAAGTTTTCTTTTGGAGGAAGATATGGACAAATATGAACAACTGAAAAAAATAATACAGGAAAGCAAAAATATGGTTGTTTTCACTGGGGCGGGAATATCTGTTCCTTCAGGTATTCCTGACTTTCGTTCATCAAGGGGAATTTATAGTGAGAAGTATGGAAATTATTCACCAGAAGAAATTATCTCTCATAGTTTTTTTATGAATCATCCTGATTTATTTTATGAATTTTATGGTAGGAAAATGGTTTATCCTGAGGCAAAACCTAATTTAGCCCATTTATTTTTTGCAAAGCTTCCAAATGTTTCTGCGGTAGTAACGCAAAATATTGATGGACTTCATCAACGGGCTGGCAGTAAAAAGGTATTTGAGCTTCACGGGAGTGTTTTACGGAATTATTGTATGAAATGCCATAAATTTTATGATTTAAAGGAAATTGAATTGCTGAAGCCTACCTATTGTTCTTGTGGAGGAATGATAAAGCCAGATGTTGTTTTGTATGAGGAGCCCTTAGATTCAAGGGTTGTATATCCTGCGATAGATGCTATTAAAGAAGCGGATACCTTAATTGTTATTGGTACCTCTTTAGTTGTTTACCCAGCTGCATCTTATTTGAAATTTTTTCAAGGAAAGCATTTAGTCTTAATAAATAAGTCTTCTACATCCTATGATGCTGATGCAGAGCTCGTTTTTAATGAGGATGTAATTGAAGTCATAAAAAGAATAGAAAAAAGCATTTGAGCTTTGTTTGCCCAAATGCTTTTTTTCTAATTATAGTAAGCAAGCTTATAGAAAATTGGATAAGTATTCATTACATCACTTAGCTTTGTTTTAGAGGATGCAGGATCCTGAACAATAAAGCTACTTGCGGTAATAGAGTTACCTTCTGTAAATCCAACAACGAGAACCCAGTGTTGGCCACCATAGGAATTCTTTAATCCAATCAAAACAGGCTGGTTATTTTTTAGCTTGTTATAGATTACACTTAAATAATTACTAGTGGTAGAAGTAGTATAATTACTTGGCCAGTACAAAGAGCCATCAGCTGTATAGCGTGAACTATTTCTTATGGTTGCAGGAGTTTTAGTTGTTCCTGTTCGATAGCTTTCACTCATTGCCATACAGGTTGTTAAGCATCCAATTTGTTTGATGGTCTGTCCACTTGTACCTAGAGTTAAATTCGCCCAACGAGAGTCATATTGCTTATAGCTTGGAACCGTCAGATGAATGGAACTATAAGTATAGCTTCCATTTGTAAGATAATCATTAGAAACATATCCTATTTTGTTTCCCTCAAATAATACCTTAGAAAAGGTCCCATGATTTGATAAGACAACTACGTAGTCATTATGACGTACCTTCTCTATGAGAGAATAGGAAGTAGATGGACCAGAACGTACATTTAAATTTACACCACCTGTGTTGACCTTTTTAGTAGAATCAGATACGATTCTTATATAATCCTTATGAACATATCCATAGGTGTTTTCTAAATATTCCACATAATAAAAGCTTCCATGCTGGGAAAGAACCGTTAAATAGGATTTATTCTTAACCTTCCCAATAATATTTGAAGCAGTGGTATTGCTTGCTCTTACATTTAAGTTGCTGCCACTTGTTTCCACAATACCTGCTTTGCTTGTGGCTGTTGCAGCTTCCGCCTCAGGAAATAAATTTAACCCAAATAGGCATCCTAGGGCAACAATGAAAATTAAAATTTTTTTCATTTCTTCAACCTCCTGTCTTCATTATAAAAAAAATACCAACCCCTTGGGCTGGTAATTTTTAGCAATGACTAAAGAACAAGATAATTTAATGCATCAAATATTTTATCTTTCCAAGCCTGCTCATTATGCTCATCATTGTCATCAATAACAAGCTTAGCGTTGCTAAATTGATTTGCAAGAGCAGTTGCTGTTTCTAAGCATTTTTTATTCATTTCCTGATTTCCAGTATAAATGTATATTAAATTATTATTTTCAATGGAAAGAGAGGAAATTGTTTCTAAAGGAAGAAGTGGAGAAATCAAGATCATTCCTTTAAATAGTTCATTTTGATTTAAGGTAATTGCTGTTAAGCAGGCTTTAGAACAGGCAAAAGAATAAATATAGGAATTCATACGATATCGAGATGCCAAATAAGGATGAATGGAAGAAATAATAAAATCTGCTAGTTGAGTATTGCCGTATTCCTGTTCTCTACGTTCTGGATTACTTGCCGCTGCTATACCTATAAAAATAGCATCCTTACCTTCTTTAGACAAAGCTTCAATGCAGGCTTCTAATTCTAACGCGTGGCCACGATAGGAATCCTCATCTTTATATAGATTTTGACCATCTAAAAAATAAATTACAGGATAAAATCTTGATGTGTTATTGTAATCCCTTGGAAGAGCAATTGATATTCGTATAGACCGATTCAAAGGGAAGCAATTTATTTTAAATCCTTCTAGCATTTTACATCACCTACTACAATTATACTTTATTTTTTGTCTTTTTAAAGAAAATAAAAATATTTGGCAAACAAGTATTGACAGTGCCAAATTATAAGTATATAATAGGTAATGTAATTTGAAATGGAGGAAAATATATGAAAGAAAAAATGGAATTTAAAACAGAAACAAAGCGTTTATTAGATATGATGATTAATTCTATCTACACTCATAAAGAAATATTCTTAAGAGAACTTATTTCAAATGCTAGTGATGCGATTGATAAGAGACATTATGTATCTTTAACTGATTCAAGCAAGGCAGCAGATTCCTATGAAATTATAGTTGAGGCAAACAAGGAAGAACGTACGCTTACCATAACAGATAATGGTATTGGTATGACAAAGGCAGATCTAGTTGATCATTTGGGGACAATTGCTAAGAGTGGAAGTAAGGAATTTTTAGAAAAAATAGAAAAAGAAAAGACGCCAGATGTCGATATTATTGGACAATTTGGAGTTGGTTTTTATTCAGCGTTTATGGTTGCTAAGGAGATTACGGTTTATACAAAATCCGTAGTAGATGGTACAGCTCATGTGTTTACTTCTTTAGGACTAGATTCCTATGATATTGACGAGTGCGATAAGAAGGAATATGGAACACAGATTGTGATTTCTTTAAGAGAGAATACAGAGGATATCAATTATGATGATTTTCTAGAGGAATATCAGATTAAAGAGCTGATTAAAAAATATTCAGATTATGTTCGATATCCAATAAAGACATGGGTTACTAAATATGATGAGAAAAAAGAAGAGGAAAAGGATGAAGAAGAGCATACCCATCTTGAACTAGAAACTATTAATTCTATGCTTCCTATTTGGAAGAAGAATAAAAGTGAAGTTACAGATGAGGAATTAAATGCCTTTTATAAATCAAAGTTTATGGATTATCAGGATCCAATTACTACAATTCATGTTAATGTTGAAGGTATGTTGACGTATAATGCATTGCTTTTCATTCCAAAGAAACCAATTTATGACTTTAATGATAGAAATGAAAGAGGATTACAATTATATACAAAGGGTGTATTCATTTTAGATAAATGCAAGGATTTAATTCCAGAATATTTAAGATTTGTAAAAGGACTAGTAGATTCTGCTGATTTACCTTTGAACATTTCTCGTGAAATGCTTCAGGAGGATCGTTCTATTAAAAAGATAGCCACAAATGTTGAGAAGAAGATTTTATCTGAGCTTGGCCGTATGCTTAAAAATGATCGTGAAAAATATGAGGAATTCTTCAATGATTATGGAGTAAATTTAAAATATGGACTTTATGAGGATTATGGTGCTAAAAAGGATTCCTTAAAGGATTTAATTATTCTTACGAGCTTGAATCAGGAAAAGAGAATTTCATTTGCTGAATATAAGGAAGCAATGGTAGAAGGGCAGAAGGATATCTACTATGCTGTTGGCAAGGATAAGGATGCTGTATTAAAGCTTCCACAAATGGATTTAATTAAGAATAAGGGATATGATGTTCTTATTTTAACAGATGATGTAGATGAATTTATGCTTCAAATTTTATCTGAATATGATGGGGTAAAGTTCAAATCCATTAATCAAGGAGATTTAGATTTGATTGATGAGGATTCAGCAAAGAAAATTGATGAGCTTAAGGAAGAAAAGAAAGATATATTAGAGGATTTAAAGAAGGCTCTTCCAGAATGTAAGGACGTTGTTTTTTCTAAGCGTCTTGTAGAAGCACCATGCTGTTTAACTGCTTCAGAAGGGTTATCCTTTGAAATGGAGCGTGTTCTACAAGCTCAGCATCAAGGACGTGGAATGAAGGCCGAGCGTATTTTAGAGATTAATCCAAACCATGAGGTATTTCAAGCAATTGAGGCGGCGTATACTAAGGATAAAGCTAGCCTAGATAAATATGCAAAGCTTTTATATACACAGGCATTGTTGATGGAAGGAATTCTTCCTTCTGATCCTAAGGAATTTTCAAACAGCTTATGTGAGCTAATGATTCAATCTGTTAAATAGCATTAAAAAAAGAATTTCAACATTGAAATTCTTTTTCTTTTTTTTATTTCACTTCATAACCAGCGTCTGTAACAGCCTTAGAAAGAACTTCCTTTGTGATACCATCGCCAGTGATTGTAGCAGCTTTTTTTTCTAAGGAAACTTCAACCTTAGAAACTCCTGCCACGGAAGAAAGAGCTTGCTCCACTCGTCCCTGACAATGCTTACACATCATTCCTTCAATCTGTAAAGTAATTGATTCCATCGCTTTCCCTCCTTTTTCTTTTATTTTCTTTGTTTTAAAGGTATTTAATCTCAATGCATTTGTAACTACAAATACACTACTGAAACTCATTGCAAGCGCAGATATGATAGGATTTAATTTTATATGAAATGCATAGTAGAACATACCAGATGCAAATAGTATTCCAATCACGTTATAGAAGAATGCCCAGAATAAGTTCCCTTTGATATTGTTAATCGTTCTACGACTAAGCTTAATTGCACTATAAACATCAGTCAAGGAATTGGATACTAAAATAATATCTGCTGCATCAATGGCGATATCTGCCCCACAGCCAATAGCAATCCCAATATCAGCACTCATTAATGCAGGAGCATCATTGATTCCATCTCCAACCATTGCAACCTTTTTTCCTTTTGCCTGTTCATTTTTGACAGCATTTTGTTTTTCATCAGGTAGAACATCACTTATGACATATTCAATTCCTACCTCCTTTGCAATACTTGAAGCAGTAGAGGCATTATCTCCTGTCAGCATAATGACTTCTAGGCCTAATTGCTTTAGCTTAGAGATTCCTTCCCTAGAATCTTCCTTTATGGTATCCTTTACTGCAATAACTCCTATGAACCTATGATTCTTTGCAACAAAGAGTGGAGTAACTCCATTTTTGCAAATGGATTGGATTCTTTCATCCTCCACATCCAGTTTTATTCCTAGGGTAGTTAAAAAGCTTTTATTTCCAATGTAATAGGAGTCAGAATCTATTGTACCCTCAATGCCTAGTCCTGCATGACTATCATATCTAGATAGTACAAAAGGAACTAAATTAAGTTCATTTGCTTTTTGAACAATTGCAGAAGCTAAAGGATGCTCTGATTTTTGTTCCAAGGTGAAAGCAATTCTTAATAAATCATCCTCTGTAAGACATATATAGTCTACTACATGCGGTTTTCCTTCTGTTATGGTACCTGTTTTATCTAAAATAATGGTATTAATCTTGTGAGTTCTTTCTAGTATTTCTGCATTTTTAATAAGTAATCCATTTCTTGCTGCAACCCCAGTAGCAACCATAATGGCAACAGGAGTTGCTAATCCTAATGCACAAGGGCATGCAATGACAAGCACTGAAATTCCAATTCCAAAAGCAAAGCTTGGTCCTTCTAAAAAGCAAAATACAATAAAGCTAATTAGGGCTATCAGCATAACAATTGGAACGAAGAAGAAGGAAATTCTATCCGCCAGCTTAGAGATTGGTGCCTTTGAATTTCTAGCCTCCTCAACCAGCTTTATAATGGTATTGATTGTAGTATCTTCTCCAACCTTTGTAGCTTTTAATATAACATAACCATTAGTCAGTATTGTTGAAGAAATGGCTTCCTCATTTTGCTGTTTATATACAGGGATACTTTCTCCTGTTATATTGCTTTGGTCAAAGGATCCACTTCCTTCAATGATGATTCCATCTACTGGAACCTGCATTCCTTTTTTGACGATAATCTGATCGTCAAGCTGAACTTGCTCAATGAAGACCTCCATCTCTTTTCCATCTTTTAATAGTAAAGCCGTCTTTGGGGCTAAATCCATTAATTTTTCAATAGAATCATTTGTTTTTTTCTTTGATTTTCCTTCTAAGTATTTTCCTACTGAAACAAGAACTAAAATCATTGATGCAGATTCTAAATACAGCTCATGAGCCAAATGAGAGATATCCTCATGCACTCCCAAACGATATGCCATTAAATAGATTATATAGATACCATAAATCAAACTAGCAGAAGAGCCCATCGCAATTAGGCTATCCATATTTGGAGATCTTTTCCAAAGTCGTTTAAAGCCGTTAATAAAATAATTTCGGTACAAGAAAACGACAGGTAAAGTTAATAAAAGCTCTGTAATAGCAAGAATTAAAGGATTTTGCTCAAAGATAGGAGGAATAGGAATGTGAATCATAGGACCCATACACAAATAGAAAACTAAAAACGCAAAGATTCCTGCAATACATAGTGTTCGTCCCTTGTAATCCTTAGAAGAGGCTACGCTCTCTTTTTCCTTTGTTCCCTCAGGTATAGCTTTGTATCCTGCCTTACTTACAGCCTCTCTAATCTGGTTTTCTGTAAGATTTTTTTCATTATAGGAAACATCCATCGCATTTGCTAGTAAATTGACATTACATGATTCAATTCCCTCTAGCTTTTCTACCGCATGCTGTACATGACTTTGACAGGCAGAACAGGTCATTCCCTCAATTTTAAATTTTTGTTTCATTTTATCACCTACTGAAATCTTTTAAATAAGTCAACAATTTCATCTAAAACATCATCATTTCCTATCAATATATTTTCCTTTACACAGGATTTTATGTGCTTATCTAGCATAAAATTGGCAAAGGATTTAATTGATTTGTCAATTGCTGAAAGCTGAATTAATATTTCATCACAATATCGATCATCTTGTATCATATTGTTTATACCTCTAATTTGGCCTTCAATCCGATTTAATCTATTGGTCAATATTCTTTTATCCTCTTCCGTTCGGTAGGTTTTTTTTTCTTCACAACAATTTCTCATTTTTATCGCCTCTTTTCATTATTATTCTATACCCATGAGGGGTATAATGTCAAGAAAAAATATAAAAAATTTTTCATACGAAATGGCTAGTGTTTTTTATGATAAGGATAACATTTATAAATTTAATGATACTATGAGAAACAGGCTCTGCTAAAAAATGTTCATGTAAAGAGGAAGTAGTTGATTTTTTTGATTGTAATTCTTATAAATATAGACATCCTTCTAAACGGTATACACAAATAGTCTTTAGGAAATCTTATAGCTAAAACATATTATTTCATTAAGCAGAAAGCATCTTTATTTCAGTTTATTTTTTAAACTTTTTCTCTTGATGCCTATATATTAAATTATAGGTTGTTCAAGTAAATATTTCTATTTTTCATCTTGATACATAAATGAATTGACAAAGAACAAAAAATAAGTTATGATAATAATGCTTAAGGGAGTAGATGACCCAATAGGGTAGTGAATTTCGTCAGAACGAGGGAAACTTCCGGAATTACTTGAAACATCAAGACTTAAGGATAGTAGTAGTACTATGCTTGTCTTGGGTATAATAAACGATAGACAGGCTGAATGCCTGTTTTTATTTTTTGGAGGAAATATGGAAAAGAATTTAAATTTTGAGCAAAAAAGCATTGAAGAAGTAGAAAGACAACTATGTACAGATTGCAAGAGGGGATTAAAGGAAAAAGATGCAGAAGCTAGATTAGCGAGTTATGGACCAAATGAACTCAAAGCAAAAAAAAGAAAATCATGGTTTAAGGTTTTCTTAGGAGAACTTAATAATCCTATGATATTTGTTTTATTTGCTGCAATTGCTGTTACTCTTTGTGTTTCTATTTATGATACGATACAAACTATAAAATCTGGAGAGTCATTTTCATTTTTAAAAACAGGAGATTGGCCAGATGTAATTATTATCTTGGCAGTAATATTTTTGAATGCCTTTATTGGTACCATTCAGGAGCTGAAAGCAGAAACCTCCTTAGAGGCATTGCAAAAAATGTCTAGTCCAGAAGTAACAGTGATTCGAGAAGGAATTCGCAAGAAAATCAAATCTGCCTTTTTAGTGCCAGGGGACGTTGTTGTATTAGAAGAGGGAGATACAATTGGTGCAGATTTGAGATTGACGGAGGCAATTAATTTGAAAATTAATGAAGCTTCCTTGACAGGAGAGTCTGTTCCTTCAGAGAAGAATTGTGAGCTTGTATTTTCTAATCCTGTTGGCTTAGGTGATAGGGAAAACTGTGCATTTATGTCTACCACGGTAAGCTATGGTAGAGGAATGGGGATTGTAATTCATACAGGTATGGAAACAGAGATTGGAAAAATTGCATCTGTGATAGAGGAAGCCAAGCCAGAGCCAACACCACTTCAAAGGATTTTGGCAAGGCTTTCAAAGACACTGGGATTTTTGACCCTGGGTATTGTTTTTGCAGTACTCCTCGTTCATATTATCTGGATATGTATTGATGGAAAGGGAACTTCTGTTGAAGCCTATGTTGAAGCTATATTAACAGCAATTTCCTTGGCAGTTGCTGCTATTCCAGAAGGCTTGCCAGCAGTTGTTACTATTGTCTTATCTATTGGAGTTCAAAAAATGGTTAAAGCCAATACAGTTGTTAGAAAGCTGCCAAGTGTTGAAACCTTGGGAGCTGTAAAAATTGTTTGTTCTGATAAAACAGGCACATTAACACAAAATCAAATGAAGGTGGTTGAAGCCTTTATAAACTATGAAGTCATAGGCTGTGATGACTTTTTAGAAAAATCCTCCTCCTTGGAATTCTTAGCCTGTGGATTAAGTCTATGCTCTAATGCAACCGTAGATGAGGGGCTTTATGGTGATCCTACGGAAATTGCTTTAGTTTTATTTGCTAATGAGCTAGGACTTCACAAAAAGGATTTAGAACGGGTAACTCCTAGAATAGCAGAGCTTCCCTTTGATAGTGAGCGAAAGATGATGTCTACTATGCACATGAAAGAGAATCAAAGGATTATATATACCAAAGGGGCTTTAGATAGTATTTTAAAAAGAACAGCTTATATACAAAAAGAAAATGATGTTGTACCTATAACTGCATCTGATGTTGATCAAATTATGAATGCGAATCATCATTTTTCTGCTAGAGCCTTGCGTGTGTTGGCCTTGGCGTATCAAACAGGAGAGGAGATAACAGAGGACAATTTAGTTTTTGTAGGACTAGTTGCAATGATTGATCCTCCTAGAGTGGAGGCAAAGCCGGCAGTAGAAAAATTTAAAACAGCGGGTATTACAACTGTTATGATTACTGGGGATCATAAGGATACTGCCTTTGCTGTTGCATCTGAGCTAGGGATATGTCAAACCATAGATCAATGCTATATTGGAGCTGAAATTGATGAAATAGGCTTTGAAGAATTAAAGGAAGTGTGCAAGAAGGCAAGAGTTTTTGCAAGAGTATCCCCTCAAAATAAAGTAGATATAGTTAAAGCCTATCAGGCCTTGGGGAATATCGTTTCTATGACAGGAGATGGAGTCAATGATGCACCAAGCTTAAAAACAGCTGACATTGGTATAGCTATGGGAATAACGGGTACTGACGTTGCAAAGGGAGCTGCGGATATGGTTCTGACAGATGACAATTTTGCTTCTATTGAAAGAGCAGTAGAGGAAGGAAGAGGAATTTATTCTAACATTAGAAAGACAGTCTTTTTCCTTTTAGGAAGTAATATAGCAGAAGTATTTGCGTTGTTTTTACTTATTTGTTTAGGACTTCCCACTCCTTTGATTGCGATTCATCTATTATGGGTAAATCTTGTAACGGATTCTTTGCCCGCAATTGCCTTAGGAATGCAACCTAAGGATGCAGATATTATGCAACAGAATCCAAGAAATCCTAAAGAAAGCATTTTTGCAAGAGGTGGTCTACTACTTACTATTGGGTATGGAATAGTTATCACTCTTGCAGTAATTTTAGCTTACTTTTCTTGCGGATGGTATAATGGAGCTTATACATTTTCTGATATAAGGAGTCTATACACTACAAATCCGATTATCTTGCATCAAGCTCAAACGATGGCTTTTACAACCCTTGCTTTTTGTGAGCTATTCCATATGATAGGTATGAGTAACATCAAAAAATCCTTTGTTTGTGTTTTTGAAAATAAAAATTGGATGCTCCTTGTTGCCTTTGTTGTGGGCATACTCCTTCAGTTATTTGTTGTAGAAACTCCAGGAGTGAGGGATGTATTTTCCACCAGTAACTTAACTGGGATGGAATGGGGCATCACCATATTTCTTTCCATACTCCCTTTGCTTGTTCATGAAATTGTAGTTTTTATTCTGTGGATCAGAAACAGAAGAAAAAAGAGGACTAGTTCATAATGAATTAGTCCTTTTTGCTTATTTTTGATATTTACTTTTTATATACTGATCAATTTCCTCTGCTACCTTCTTTGTTGCCGCAACAGCTTCAACAACCGTTCTTGCTCCTGAAACAACATCCCCTGCTGCATATACACCAGGTCTTGTTGTTGCTCCTTTTTCAGATGTTTCAATTAATCCTCTTTGATTGGTATCAATTTGCTTTGTGTTTTTAACAATATTTGTTTGAGCTCCTTGTCCAATTGCGATGATGACAGAAGAGCTTTCAATTTTATACGGATGCTCAGAGTCATTCTTGTAGGTGATTGTGCCATCCTCATTTTGGTGTTTAAGAACAGGTTCAACAATAATTCCATCTGCTTCAATTTTTATCGTGTTTAAATAATAGTTCATTTTAACGCCATCAACCTCAGCAAGCATTAATTCCTCCTCAAGGGCAGTAACCTCTTCCCGTCCACGGAAGAAGATAATATCTACCTTGGCAGCACTTTTTCTTAAAATCGTTCTTGCAGCATCCATGGCAACATTGCCTGCACCTATAATAACTACATGATCTCCTAAATTATTATAGGAGTCTGGATTTTTCAAAAAATCAATTGCAAAATGAACATTTCCTAAGGTTTCTCCAGGTATACGTAGTCGATTTGGCTTCCAAACGCCTGTCCCAATAAAGATTGCATCATAACCATCCTCAAACATATCATCAATGGTAACTGTTGGACCAATAAGCGTATTTGGTCTAAAACGGATTCCTAAATCATTCATACGATTCAAAAGCTTATCTAGAAGAGATTTAGGAAGTCTGAATTCTGGAATGCCATATCGCAAAACACCACCAATTTTATCCTTTGAATCAATAATTGTAACATCATAGCCCTTTTGCGCTAATATAATGGCTAGTGTAATACCAGCAGGACCTGCCCCAATGATTCCAACAAGATGTCCATTTTTTACCTCAGGGTGCAGATTGGCTTTATCTAAAAAGAAGGTAGATATATAGTTTTCTACCTCAAAAAACTTGATAGGAGAATTTTTGTGATTTAAAACACAATGGCCCATACAATTTTTTTCATGAGGGCAGATTAAAGAACATACAGCTGAAAGCGGATTGTTTGCAAAAAGCAATGCTCCAGCTTCCTCCATTTTCCCCTCTAGAAACATCTGCATAATTGTAGGGATTTCTGTTTTTACAGGACAGCCCTCCTTGCATAATGGTCTTTTACACTTTAAGCAACGTTGTGCCTCTTGAATAATATCACTCATTATTCCTCACCTCATATTCTTTATTATACCTTGTTTTTGGAAAAATAGAAAGCGTTTTATTTATTTTCTACTATTATTTGTGATACAATAGGGATATGAAAGAAAATGAATTGATTTTTAAAGTGGAAAAAGAAGATATTTTATCTGAAATATTAAAGACGAAATTCTCAAAACGAATGTATCGTTATCTAAAATATAGTCAGGCTAAAGTTTTGGTGGATGGTCATCCTTTAGAGTGGTATAAAAGAGTTTCAAGGGATTCAATAATCCAAGTTTTTTATGAAACAAAAGAAAGGGAAATTGAGTGGGAATTTAGTCAGACTATCCCAGATATCTTATATGAGTCAGAGCACTACCTAGTTGTAAATAAGGAGCCTAATTTACTTACTATCCCAACAAAAGCAAATCCAAACAGTCTATATCAGCAGCTTCTTGCCTATTTGGGAAATCAAAGCATTCATATTTTAAATCGATTAGATAAGGAAACAAGCGGACTGGTTGTTGTGGCAAAGGACCGTTATGCAGCAAGCCTGTTAGAGCCTACACATCAGCATATAATAAGGAAGTATCTATGCTTAGTGGAAGGAGTAGTTTTTGAAGATGGAATTATTCAAACCTATATAGACAAGGAAGAAAATAGTAATAAGCGTTATGTGAGTTCAGCAGGAAAATGGGCAGTGAGCCATTACCGTGTACTTAAAGCTTTCAAGGATTCAACTCTTTTAGAATTTACATTAGAAACAGGTCGTACCCATCAAATCCGTGTTCATACAAGGTATATAGGGCATCCTATAATAGGAGATCACTTATATGGTGGAAAGGATAATGAGATTCTTTGCTTGACAAGCTACTTTGTTCAGTTTAAGGACCCCTTTACAAATGAAGATGTTCAATGTGGCATTAAACAGAGGTGGAAGGATTATGGACGAGAATAAGAAAAGAAGATATAAAATATTACGAATTGCAATTCAAATCACTTTGATTCTGGTTTTACTTGGACTTGCCATTTATGGGTGTATTGTTTTGTATCCAATTTTTAAACGTATGCAGAATGATGACATTTACCTAGAACAGGTCGTAGAAGGAATCCGGTCCTATGGAAGCTTTAGCTGGCTTGTATTAATTGGGATGCAGATTATCCAAACGGTTTTAGCAATTATTCCAGCTGGACCTGTTGTTATCCTGACAGGTATGCTTTATCCCCCTTTTTTGGCAGTTATTATCTGTTTGGTGGGGCAAACCCTAGGAGCTCTTGCTGTTATAGGATTGGTCAAGCTTTTTGGAGAAAGGTTTTTAGCCTTGTTTATTGACCCAGATCAGCCCAAAAAATTTAAACTACTTGAAGATGGAACTCGCTGTGGAGTATTAATGTTTTCTTATTTGCTGATTCCTTTTCTTCCAAAGGATCCAATTGCATTTATCGTTCCCTTTACCAAGGTGAAGGTTCGTCATTTTGTATGGATTAATTTAATTGCCAGACTTCCAATGACTATTGTATCTGTTCTTGTTGGGAATTCCGTTGTTTCAGGTAATTATATCGTTGGAATTGTGATTGGCTCTATCAGCTTTTTTCTGGCTATGCTATGCTTTATTTTTAATAAACGTATTGTTTTATGGCTAGATTATATTGCAACCAAAAAAACAGAACGCTCTAGGGAATAATTTTTTAAAAAAGGCTCATACTATTCTTGAAAGGAAGAAGAGTATGACAAACGTGAATTGTAATGTTAAAATGTGTGGATACAATGAAAATTGTAAATGTGCAAAAAAGCATATTAATGTAGAAGGCTTATTTGCGAAAAGCAAAATTGGTACCTTTTGCCAAAGCTTTAAAAATCCTCACAATTCTGACATTTTAGTTTCTGAAATGGCAAAGGAAATGTCTGCTGAGGATGCACCTGTTAAGGTCTTATGCAGTGCAAATTACTGTATTCATAATGAAAATAATGAATGTGTTGCAAAAGACATCAGCATTGGAAATGAAAATGCAAGCTATCGTAGTGAAACAGAATGTGATAGCTTTAAAGCTCGTTAATGAATGCTTTTAAATCAAATGAAATTAATTCAGGATGAAATTGAACTCCATAGATAGGAAGTTCCTTATGGCGAATGACTTCAATTTCACCATCTAAGCTTGTTCCTATGGCTTCTAGCTTGGGAGCAAGCTGATCAATGCTTTGATGATGAAAGGAGTTTACAAAAATATATTGGTGATTGATTTGAATGAAATGATTTTCATCCATGTGATTTCTAATATGTTGTTTTAACGTTCCTCCTAGAAAAACATTGATGCTTTGAATACCTCTACAAATACCAAGTAGAGGTTTTTTGTTTTGATAGGCATATAAGATTATTTTTTGATCCAGTAAATCCATCTCATTATCTATATTAGAGGAAGCATAATTTCTTTCATTATAGAATTTGGGATCAATGTCATATCCTCCTGGAAGTAAAAATCCGTCAAAGCCACCTAGATCAGTTTCTAGGGTGATAAAATCATAAGTTAAATGATATTTTTCTAATAAATAAATATAACTTCGATGGACAAAATAATCAACTTCATTTCTTCTCATTGCAATTCCAATTTTCATAAAGTATCACCTAATCTAGTATATTGAATTCATTCCTAAATTATGAGATAATAGGCAGGGTGATACTTATGATAGAAGAGATTAAGAGAAGATTAAATGAGCTTGCTACTCCCAAAATACAGGAGTTTTCTAAAAAACTTATTCCAAATAGCTTGCCTATTTTAGGTTGTAAAATTCCAGATTTAAGAAAGCTGGCAAAGGAAATTGGAAGAGGCGATTATTGGACCTTTTTAAAAGAATATGATGCTAGCTCCTATGAGCTTCAGTTAGTGTATGCTTATACTCTGGCTTCAGCTAAGCTGGAAATAAAAGAAAAAATCAGCTTGTTAAGAGACTTTGTTTCTACAATAAGAGATTGGGCGGTGTGTGATGGACTAGTTTCTTCTTTAAAATGCAGTAAAGTATATCCTGAGGAAATGCTTTCGTTTATTTTAGAGTATAAAGAAAGTCATCAAGAGTTTGAAGTTCGGTTTTTAGTAGAAATGCTTATGGTTTATTATCTTACACCTCAATATGCTTCTTGGGCAGTTCAAATCGTTTTGAATTTAGATATAACTTATTATTATGCAAAAATGGGAGTTGCGTGGTTTATTGCCACTCTTATGATTGATTATCCATCTCTTGGATTTCAGCTTTTAAAGGAAATTGAGGATTTAGAAACTGTTGGAATGGCGATTCGCAAGATTAGAGATTCTTACAGAGTATCCAATGAGATAAAAGAAGAGGTTTTATTTTATAAAAAATAAGATTTTTCATAAAATATGCAACGAAATGTTGCTTTTGTTAAATTTCATTTTATTTTTATCTGATTTATGATATAATACTATTAAATATGTTTTAAAGCATTAGAAAGGAGAAACGTATGGATAAAAAAGTAGCAAAAAAGATTATTTTAGAATGTCTTTCAACGGGTGGAGATTATGCTGAAATATTTTTAGAAGACACGAGTAAAAATTCAATTCGGAGAGTTGGGAATCAAATTGAGGATATTAATGCGAGTCATCTTTATGGAGCGGCCATCCGTATATTAAAAGAGAATGCAGAAGTATATGGATACACCAATGATGTTAGTGAGAAGGGATTATTAAAGCTTGCAAAGAATCTTAAAACAGCGTATCATAGTGAGGTTTTAATTCACGATTTTGATTTTACTGATTGTGAAACCTCTCGTGATACCAGCTTTAAAGTATTATCTAAGGATATACCTAATTCTAAAAAACTGGGTTATTTAGAAGTATGCACAGATGCAATTCAAGCATATAGTCCAAAAATAGTTCAGGCGGTGGCTACCTTTACAGATGAAACGCAGGTTGTAACTATCGCAAATAGTCAGGGAGTATATAAGACAGATGTAAGAAATCATCAAAGAATTGCTGCCTCTGCAATCGCAAGTGATGGTAAATCAATGGAGCAGGCATCTAATTCTTATGGGGGAAATTTCGATATATCTTATTTTGAAGACTATGATTTTGTTGATTTTTCTAAGCAGGTAGCACAAGCGGCAGTAGAAACACTAGATGCAGAGGATATGGTTGGTGGAGTTTATGATGTAGTAATTCATAATGCCTTTGGTGGTGTTATCTTCCATGAGGCATGTGGACATGCATTAGAGGCAACCAGTGTTGCAAAGGGAATGTCAGTGTTCTGTGATAAGATAGGACAAAAGATTGCTGCAGATTGTGTAACTGCTATTGATGATGGCACAATTCCAAATGAATGGGGAAGTGCAAATATGGATGATGAGGGGAATCCAACTAAGAAAAATATATTAATAGAAAAGGGTATCTTGAAGAGCTATATGGTAGATATGAGAAATGGTAGAAGAATGAATGCTATGCCAACAGGCTCTACTAGACGTCAAAGTTACAGATATTCTCCAACCTCCAGAATGACAAATACCTATATAGCCAATGGTGATTATACACCAGAGGAGATTATTGCAAATACAAAATTTGGATTATTTGCTAAAACGATGGCAGGAGGATCAGTCAATCCAGCAACAGGCGAATTTAACTTTTCTGTTGGTGAGGCGTTTATGATTGAGGATGGAAAGCTGACTAAGAGAGTTAAGGGAGCGACCTTAATTGGAAATGGTAAGGATACTATTTTAAATATTGATATGGTAGGCAATAACCAAAGCTTTGGCTATGGTATGTGTGGGTCTGCTTCTGGCAGTATTCCAGCTTGTGTTGGACAGCCAACCATTCGTGTAAAACAAATGACTGTTGGTGGAAACGGAGGGAACAAATAATGAATTTTGAGAAATTAAAAAAGGCTGCATTTAAGGCAGGAATCTCTGATATTGAAATTTATGAGGAAACCTCTAAAGGGGTTGAAATTTCTATGTTTAATGGAGTTGTTGAGAATAATACCTCCTCTGCTACTCAGGTTTGTGCCATTCGTGGTGTTTATCAAAATCAAATTGTTACAGTTTATGAAGAAAACTGTGACGATGAAATGATTCCTTCTGTAATAGAAAGAATTAAGGATAATTGTACTATTAAGAATCAAAAGGATCCATTCTTTATATATTCTGGAGATGAAAAATATCCAGAATTGAAGGAAAAAAGTCATGATTTTGATCAGTATACTTTAGAAGATAAAATCAATCTTTGTAACAAGATTACAGAATTAATGAAGGAAAAAAGTCCATTCGTACATATGACAGAGGTTTCCTATTCTGAGAATGAAAATACAACGACCATAGTAAATTCTAATGGTTTAAATGTAAAGCGTCATTCTAAAACAGGCTTTTTAGTAGCAGAAGCTGTTTGTGTGAAGGATGGGGAAACGAAAACAGGCTTTGATTATATTCGTATAGAAAATATTAAGGATGCCGATTTGGATTCCTTAGCTCAGGAAGCCGTTACTTTAGCAACAGCAACCTTTGGAGCAGAAAGTATTGCTTCAGGAGCTTACCCAGTTGTTTTAGATAAAAAGGTTGTTAGTAGTCTGTTAGGTGCATTTGCAAATATATTTTCAGCAGAAGCTGTACTGAAAAATATGTCCTTTTTAAAGGATAAGCTTGGTGAGGCTATATTTGGATCAAATGTTACTCTTATGGATGATCCACTATCCTTAGATGCTCCAAGTCAATCAGCATTTGATGATGAGGGTGTTGCAAGCTATACAAAGGCTGTTGTGGAAAATGGTGTTTTAAAGACATATTTACATAATTTAAAGACTGCTGCTATGATGAATGTTAAATCTACGGGAAATGGGTATAAAGCTGGTGTTGCTTCAAGCGTTGGTGTTCAGCCCTGCAACCTTTATTTAAAGGCTGGGGACACTTCCTTAGAAGAAATGTTTGAAAGGGTTAATCATGGAGTATATATTACCTCAGTTACAGGTCTTCATGCTGGTTTAAATCCTGTTAGCGGTTCATTTAATCTTCAATCAAGTGGATTTATGATAGAGGCCGGAAAGAAAACCAAACCAGTCACTTTGATTATTTTATCTGGAACCTTACAAGAACTTTTAAATAATATTAGTGCCGTTGGAAATGATTTTGAATTTAAGAGAGGAGTCGGTGCGCCAAGCCTTTTTGTAAAGTCTATGGCCATCTCAGGAAAGTAAAATGGAAGTATTAAGAATAAGAGAAGCTTATAGCTATATAGGCCCTCTTGCTGATTTTTTAATTGAGCAGGAACAAAGAATTAAAAATTTATTGATTGATTATGAAATTCAATCCAAAGTGGAAAATTTACCTGATGGAAGAGAGGTTAAAAGTCTTCTTTTTACAAAGCAAAATGTAACGGTTCGTTTTTTGCCAGATCGTATTGATTATACTTATAATCTTCCCAATCCTACAACGCCATCATTAGATGCCTTTACTGCTGCAAAACAATTTTTTAAACTATTTTCTGAAATTTTTTATGATGTAAAGGCTCAAAGAATTGCAATTGTAAGTCAGGGGTTTATTAAAAATGACAATAATCAGGCAATTCAGGATTTAACATCCAAAATGGGGCTTGTTAGAGCATTTGGACTATCTAATGAATTAAAATTTAAGATCAATAACCCAAAGTCTTTATTTGAGCCAGTAAATTCAGTTTTAAATTTGGATATGGGTGAAGCAAAAAATAATAAAACTCAAGAGGTTTTAAAGGTTCTTTTAGTAAGTATTGATGTTAATACTTTGGCTGAAAATAGAGAGCTTCGCTTTAATCCTACAAATTTTGATTCTGATTTTAGTGAACTCTTTGAAGAATCAGAAGGGAAATTCAGAGATTTAGCTCGTTTTTAAATAAAGCCTTAATAAACAAGATTATGATACTCAAGGAAAATGAAAAACCTAAAAATCATACTATTATTCATATGTTTGTAATGGTTCTATCCATTGTAATGATGGGAATATTCATAAACAATCTTGTGTTTGCTGCGAAAAATTATTACATTAATACTCACGCAAATTATGAAAAAGTATATGCAACGATTGTGCGATATGAGGAGGTGTACGCCAATAATGGGCGCAGAACGTATAGCACTTTTTATGAGTATGAAGATGACGGTGGGGTGTACTACGGTCTTTGGCATAGATTGATAAAAAATGAAGAAGAAGCAAAAGCGCAAGTAGGAAAGAAAGTGCCTATATACGTTGACCATACTTTGAAATACCATACAACAAATTTGAATTTTTCAAGCGGTGCAATTTGGTTTGCAGGGGCTATCGCTTTTGCAAGTTTTGCGGTTTTTGTGAACTCATTTGTTAGGGAACTCATTTTTATAGTTAGATGGAAAAAATATAAAAAAGAAAATCAATTCAATTAGAGATTCATTATGAATATAAACAAAATCCCACTAGCTTTTGAAGCAAAGCATAGTGGGATTTTTTCTCCAGTTTACAAGATGAAATCTTATAATAACTCCAGCTTATTATTTTTATTTTACGATTGTTCCAAATACTTGACCAGCTAAAGCACCAGCATTAGATTCATCTGTATCTACATGCATTGCTAAAGCATAAGAAGAAGAAACACGGATTACAGTATCTCCAAAGATTAAAGCTCTTCCTGTTTCACTTGTTACCTTAACATCAACAATTTGACCATTCTTTACGCCAAACTCTTCAGCGTCTGTTGGTGTCATATGTATATGACGCTTTGCAACGATAACCCCTTCCTTAAGTTCAACCTCTCCAGCAGGTCCTACAAGCTTGCATCCAGCAGAACCAGCTACATCACCAGATTCACGGATTGGTGCTGAGATTCCTAAAGTACGAGCGTCAGATAAGGAAACCTCTACTTGGTTTTCTTTTCTTTCAGGCCCTAGAATAGAGCAATTTAATTCACCCTTAGGACCAACAACCTTAACTTTCTGGTTAGATGCAAATTGTCCAGGCTGAGATAGCATTTTCTTAACCTCAAGAGTTGCACCCTTTCCAAATAAAACCTCTAAGGCTTCTTTAGTAACATGTACATGTCGAGCACTTGTTTCAATAATAAATTCTTTCATAAATTCATTAATCCTTTCAAAATTAATATTTTACTTTTCTATTATACCATATCTTGGAAAAAATGTAACCTATTTTTGTAATTACAAAGCATCTATTTTTTTTGAAACTTCTTTAAAGTAAATAAAGAATATAAGATAAAATATAGAAAACTTACTGACTGAATTCTATTAATGAAACAAGTGCTCGACATGTACATGTTACTAAAGAAGCCTTAGAGGTTTTATTTGGAAAGGGTGCAACTCTTGAG
>JAIEEQ010000032.1 GCA_029067355.1 Anaeroplasmataceae bacterium
TCTTTTTACCACGTCTTGTAGTCAAAAGGAACAAAAAGAAACCTATACCTTTTATGCTATGGATACCTTTATTTCTTTAACCTTTTATAATACAGAAAATAGTGAAGAGCTTGCTAGAGGTGTAGAAGATATTTATATAAATTATAGTAATGTTGCTGATGATTTTCAGTCAGGAATATCTGGTTTTACAGTTTTTGATTTAAATCAAAAAAGAGAGGGAGAAATTTCTGAAGAACTAGTAGAATTGCTTAAATTTAGTGTTTTAATGCAAAAGGAAACGAATGGATACTATAATCCATTTATTGGAAGATTATCTCATTTGTGGAAGGAGGCCTTAGAAAATAAGAGGCTTGTTGAAACAGATATAATCCAAATAGAGATTGAAATAATGAATCAAACCAGCTTAGAAATTGAGGGGCTTTATGTTCGTCTTGTGGGGAATGGAAATGTAGATTTAGGCGGAGTAGCTAAAGGGTATGCTACTTCTAAAGTGAAAGAATATTTGGATTCTATGGATTGTCATTCCTATCTTTTAAATGCAGGTTCCTCTACCATTGTTTTAGGAAATAAAAATGGAGATGACTTTACTGTTGGATTGTCTAAGGCAACTGCTTCTGGCTATTTTGAAATTTTAAAAATGAAAGAAACGTCAATTTCTACCTCCTCCATAAAGGAACAGAGTGTTCTAATAGATGGAATTCGATATTCTCATTTGTTAAATCCTAAAACAGGATGGCCAGCACTTTTTTATGATACTGTAAGTATTATTGGAGAGGATTCTAAGGTCTTGGATGCCTATTCAACAGCCTTGTTTGCTATGGATTTAGAAGAGCTCAAAGCTTTTTTGGAAGAAAAAAATTTGAATGGAATTGTTTCTAAAGACAATAACACCTTATATAAAAGTGCAGGAGTAGAAAGCTATGCGTAAATATAGAAATGATATTCTTCTTATTATAGGTCTAGTTTTGCTTGCTGTATTAGGCGTAATTCTTTATTTTGCCTTACAACAAAAAGATAATCTTATTGTAAGAATATATTATGATAAGGATCTTGTGGAAGAGATTTCTATTTCAGAGGAAAAAGAACTTTTTGTTCATGATGTTGTTATCCTTATAAAAAACAAAGAGGTATATGTTCAAAGCTCAATCTGCAAGGATCAAATTTGTGTACATCAGGGAAAAATCAAATCCGCAGGACAAACTATAACCTGCCTCCCCCAACGTGTCTTTATTCAAATTGAAGGAAGCGGGGTTGATGTTGGAGTATGAGTAAAACGAAGCGACTTTGTATTATAGCTATGCTATTAGCTATTGCTATTGTTTTGAATATTTTGGAATCCTTTATTCCTGTATTTGTTCCTGGCGTTAAGCTTGGATTAGCAAATATTATCATATTAATTATGCTTTATGAATTTAAACCCACAGAAGCACTGCTTGTAAATTTACTCCGCATCATTCTTGTAGGCTTATTAAGGGGAAATATATTATCTCCAACCTTTTTAATGTCCTTAAGTGGAGGAGTTTTATCCTTTTTATTGATGTATTTATTTAGTAGAATTAAGGTATTTTCTCCAATAGGTGTATCTGTAATAGGTGCAGTTAGTCATGCTATGGGACAGGTAGCTATTGCTATCATCTTATTAGGAACAAAAGCGGTTATTTATTATTTACCGTTTATAGGAATCTTATCTATAATTACAGGTATATTTAGTGGTATTTTAACAAAAGTTTATTTATCAAAGAGTATAACAGCTAGGTTTTTAAATTGATGTATATTTTATTTGAACTCATACATATTCTTAAATGAAAAAGGGGTTTAATATGAGATATACAAAAGAAGAAATAAGAAAGATATGTAAGGAAGAGAATATACGATATATTCGATTGCAGTTTACGGATATTATGGGAATGCTAAAGAATGTAGAAATTCCCATCACAAGATTAGAAGAAGCGTTAGAAAATTCAGTAATGTTTGATGGATCTTCAATAGAGGGCTTTGTAAGAATCTATGAGGCAGATATGTTTTTGCACCCTGATTTAGATACTTTTTTGGTATTAAGCTGGGAGGATAACTCCTATGGGAAGGTAGCCAGATTTATATGTGATGTGTATCGCCCTGGACAGAACGGAAGACACGAACCATTTGAAGGAGATCCAAGAGGTGTATTGAAGAAAAATATTGAAAGAATGAAGGAAAAGGGATATAGTCAGTTCAATGTAGGAGTAGAACCAGAATTTTTTTTATTCAAGCTAGATAGCAAGGGAAATCCAACCTTGGAGTTTAATGATCATGGAGGATACTTTGATATCTCGCCAATAGATTCAGCAGAGGATTGTAGAAGAGATATTGTATTAGCGTTACAGAATATTGGATTTACCATAGAGGCAGCCCATCATGAGGTATCTAGCGGACAGCATGAAATCAACTTTAGATTTGATTCTGCGGTAGAGGCGTGTGATAATGTACAGACCTTTAAGCTGGTGGTGAAAAATATCGCCAGAAGGCATGGTTTACACGCTACCTTTATGCCAAAGCCAATAGAAGGAATTAACGGAAGTGGAATGCATGTAAATTGTTCTTTATTGGATGAAGAGGGAAAAAATGTCTTCTATGATAAGGAAAGTAAAAATGGTTTATCCAAGACAGCAAAGCAGTGGATATCTGGAATATTAGAGCATGCGAAAGGCTTTTGCTTTATAACGAATCCAATTGTGAATTCCTATAAAAGAATAGTTCCTGGATTTGAAGCACCATGCTATATATCATGGTCAGATTCCAATCGCTCAACGATGATACGAATTCCAGCAGCAAGAGGAATGAAAACAAGGACAGAGGTAAGAAGTGTGGATGTAGCAGCAAATCCATATTTAGCAATAGCAGCAATACTGGCGGCAGGACTAGATGGAATAGAAGGGAACTGCATAGAAAAGGAGCCCATATATCACAACTTATTTTTATGCTCAAAGGAAGAAAGAGAAAGCTTAGGCGTATTTGCGTTGCCTGCAAATTTAGAGGAAGCAATAAAGGAATACAAGAAGGATAGAATAATAAAGGAAGCCATGGGAGAGCATATCACAACAAAGCTTGTTGAGGCAAAGACATTAGAGTGGGATGAATATAGAAGGCATGTTTCAGATTGGGAAATTCATAAATACTTAGATTTATATTAAGCCTAATCGTTAGGCTTTTTATTTTGTCAGCTTCTATGATAAAATAAAAAGGGGTTCATTGAAAATATTTACCCATAAAAATAAATAAAGCTTGTCAGATTTGAATAAATCTCATAGAAATTTGTCAAAATAAGTAATAATGGAAAGGAGAAGAGAGCATGAGAATTGCAATGCTTATTGTTTCAGCAATCTTGTATTGTATCATTTGGATAATCCTTACAAAGCAGGTTGTAAAAGCTTTTCAGGTTGAAGAGAAAAAAACTATTTTTATTTGTATTGTTTTGGTGGGTATGATTCCATTATTTTGTGTAATTGATTACATTTGGAGAGGGATTGGGTTTGTAGAATGGATGGCATATGCAGGATATATGATACTGGCATTTTTTATCTACTATGTTCTTTCATTGGCTTTTGTCTTATTCATCAAGAAAATTATAGGCTGGATAAAAAAAACAAAGAGAATCCTCATCAGCCGGTCAGCTATTTTTATAGCTACGGGTATGAGCTTGGGGCTTTGTCTATGGGGGATAATAGCTGCTCAAATCCCAGAATATACCTATCAGAAGATTGATTTAGGATTAGATGAGGATTTAAAAATTACAGTTGTTTCAGACATTCATTTTGGTGCAACAGGCTCGCTTTTATCTTTAGAGCGTATGGTTGATCATATTAATAAAACCAATCCAGATTTAGTTTTTATGGTTGGAGATGTATTTGATAATCAAATTAAGAATTTGGATCATGCCTTTTTTGTTGAAACGATGAACAAAATATCAAGTACCTATGGTACCTATGCAGTTACTGGAAATCATGAATTTATTGGAAATTCCTTAGAAGAAATTAAGAACTTCTATGAAGGCTCAAATATTCATTTGCTGTTAGATGAAGAGGTTGTTCTTAAGGATATGCTAAGAATTGTAGGAAGAATAGATTATCGTGGCGGAAGAAAGGAATTATCTGAAATTATTAGTGATTCTGAACTACCTTTGATTGTTTTAGATCATCAGCCTCAGTATTATCGGGATGCAAAGGAGCTGGCCGATTTACAGATTTCTGGGCATACGCATAATGGACAAATTTTTCCAGGAGAAATTTTGGTTTTCCTTTTAAATCAGATTGTTTATAAAAGTCCTTCGGATGGGGTACATACATACAATGATTTTACCTTAGCAATT
This sequence comes from Anaeroplasmataceae bacterium, assembly GCA_029067355.1. Classification (GTDB taxonomy): domain Bacteria; phylum Bacillota_I; class Bacilli_A; order Acholeplasmatales; family Anaeroplasmataceae; genus Pelethenecus. The sequence goes on from JAIEEQ010000032.1 coordinate 4,346, forward strand.
ACTAGGGGATATGGGACATGGGGATTTCCAATGCGGTTAACGGGACCAAGTCAGATTATGATTTTTGAAATATAATTGAATGGAAAGCACAGACGTGCTTTTTTATTTTTATCAACTCATTAGATACTTATCTATTGCATACTCTTTAATAGGTGATCAAAATGGATATAAAAATATCAGGTGGGTCAAGCATTAAAGGTACAGTTACTTGTTCAGGTGCTAAAAATGCGGCAATTCCTTTATTATGTGCGAGCTTACTTGCAAAGGGTAAGGTATTATTTCGGAATGTACCAAGAATAAGTGATATTTATGACTTATGTAAAATCATAAGGTATTTGGATTGTAAGGTTATTTTTAAGGGACATACTCTGTTGGTTGATAATACAAATTTAAAATATAAGCCCTTATTTTTAGATGAATGTAAAAAAATAAGAGGCTCTTACTATTTTATTGGTGTATTTCTGGCATTGTTTTCTAAATGTGAAATTTGGCTTCCTGGAGGGTGTAAGATAGGGAGTAGACCGATTGATGTCCATTTACAGGCTTTTGTTGATTTAGGATTTAAATATACAATAGAGGGCAATATACTAACAATTTTTAAAACAAGTGTTACGGAAAAAGCCCATATCCGCTTATCCAAGAAAAGTGTTGGGGCATCTATCAATGCTATCTTTGCAGGCTTGGGACTATCTAATTATGTATTAGAAAACGGGTTATATGAACCCGAGGGTTTAGATGTTATATTTTTTCTTCAGCAAATTGGGTATCCCGTTTCTTATGTAGATGGTGCTATACACTATGAGAAGGCAAACTTAAATTTTCAGTTTGTGAAGCATACCATTATTCCTGATCGTATGGAAGCAATGACATATACAGTGCTTGGATTATTAAAAGGAGATGTAGTGATAAGAAAGGTACGAACAAAGGATATGGAATATCCTCTTGAACTTTTAAAACAAGCGGGCTTTGATATCAACTATTCAGATAATGAGATTTTTGTGAAAAAGAGCTATGGTAGTGAACTGCATATAGTTACAGATGTATATCCAGGGTTCCCAACAGACCTTCAGTCCATTTTTGGAGTATTGTATGTAAATACAACAGGAAAATCGACAATGGAAGAAACAATTTATGAAAGCCGTATGCAAATTTATAAGGATTTACAGGAAAGTGGAGTAAAATGTAGTATAAAAGGAAATAAGGCAGTGGTTACTGGAACAAAGGATATCTTATCTAGAGTATATACGGCCTATGATTTAAGACAAGGAGCTGCAGTATTATTATTAGCTTTGCTTGGGGAAGAAGAGAGTATAATAAAAAGCTTTGATTATGTTTTGCGTGGCTATGATGATATTCTTAACAAGCTTAAAGGCTTAGGCATAAAGGTAGTTTCCCTATAAGGGTCTAAGTTTTATATGGTGAATCCATAAGAAATAAATAGAACAGAAGTATGGATGAACAAGTCCATACTTTTTTATAGCCTTAATTTGATTTTTATGACAAGAGGAAGTATAATAAAAAAGAATAAACTAAGGGGGATACTATTTATGAATCAGGGCTATATATTTCTTATTTTATTTCTTTTGTTATTGGGTATAGATATAATTGTGATTATTCTTTATTGGAGGAAAAGAGTCCAAAGAAAAAAAGAAATGGCAAGTCAAATTGATTACGTTGCTAGGATGGCTCATGACATGAGAACCCCAATTTACGCAATAGATGGATATGCCTTATTAGCTGAAAAATGCTTAGAACAGCCAGAAAAGCTAGAAGAGCATATAAAAAAAATCAAAAGAATTACACAACAGCTTTTGGCGGTGGTAAATGATAGCGTTGATTATTCCAAACTTCAGAATCATAAAATGGTGCTTCAAAATCAGGAAACAAATTTAAAAAAATGGCTATCTATTTGCTTAGAACAAATAGAAGTACAAACGGAAAACAAAGGAGTTCGTTTTGTCAAGGATATCAATTTGCTGCATGAGAGATTTTTGCTTGATCAGGACAAGGTTTCTAAAATCCTATTAAATCTCCTTTCTAACGCTTTAAAATATACAGACCAAACAGGTGAAATTAGGTTTTCGGTTACTGAGGAGGAACAGGATGATCTTTTTTCTGGTTTTGTGTTTGTGGTAGAGGATACAGGGATAGGAATGAGTCAAGAATTTCAAAAGCATATTTTTGAACCCTTTTCTCAGGAAAGGATAATCAACACGGATGTTGCTAGTTCTGGACTGGGTATGTACCTTGTTAAAAGTTTGGCTGATTTACTGAAAGGAAATTTAGAAATTTATTCCAAAGAAGAAGTTGGAACAAAAATTATATTTACAGTAGCCTTTAAAAGGGTGTAGGGAAAATATTTATAGTAAAAGCTATAAAAGTGTGATATACTTTAAAAAGAATTTGAGGGATTAAGTTATGTTAGAAGCTGTAAAGAATAAGTATAGTCAATTGAATCAAAAAGTTTTAAAGATTACAAAAATGAAATATTTTAATGAGTTATATGCAGGACTTTTGGCTGTTATAACCATTTTAGGCTGGAATTTTAGTAGTAATGCAGGAATGATTGTGATGATTCTTTTAGCTATTTCTGCTTTACTGCTGACAAGAGATTTAAAATATGTAATTCCACATTGTATTTATTTTATTTTTTTATTTAGTGATGCCTTTACCCCTGAGGCAATGCCGATTCCCGTGATTGTTTTTGGTGGAATATTTGCGATTGTTATACTGGTGTATTCCTTCAAAGATGGAATACATTTAAAAAAAATGAAATCTTTACTGGGGCTGGTTGGCTTAGCCATAACGACGATTTTACCTCTAATTTGGTGTAAGATACCTGAGGGAAATGAGGTTTATTATTTCTTATATTTTGGAAATTTAGGATATTTGCTGTTATATATGATTATGACAAATGGCATAAAGGAAAACGGAACGAATTTGCTTGCAGTAACGATGTCTTATCTGGCTATTATACTGGCTTGTGAGTGCGCTTTAAAGGTCTACTCCTTGAGAGATGAATATGAAAGCATACTTCAAATGTGGTATTACCTAGGCTGGGGCTTATGTAATGAGGCAGGTATTATGATTTGCTTATCCATTCCATTTGTTTTTTACTTGCTTGGAAAACAAGAAAATTTAAGGGGTATGATTTTTCAGAATTTTAAAATTATAATTGCGATTGTAGGAATCGTTTTAACTACCAGCAGAGGGTCATATATATTTGGATTGTTAGAGGTTGGAATTTTATATCTTGTTTTATTGTTTACAGCCAAAAAGGCACGCTTATATCAAAATGCTTTTCTTGTATATTCTATTGGGATAATCATAGTTGTTTTATGCTTGAAAAGTCCAATTACAGATCTTTTAGAAAAAATTTTACATATGGTATTTACAGATAAATTAGACGATAATGGTCGACTTGAATTGTGGAAAGAAGGATTAGAACGTTGGAGAAAAGGGCCTTTGACTTTAATATTAGGCTCAGGAATGACTTGCTATATCCAGTATTCTCATACTCAAATAGGATTTGTTCCAGCTCCCATTGTTTTTCATTCTACAATTTTAGAGTCTTTAGTTGCGGGAGGAATCGTGGGTTTAATATTTATGGTGATTCTTATTGTTCAAAAATATAGAAATCTAAAAAAAATGGATTCCTTAATGTTCTTGTGTGTAGGCATCGGCTTTTTCATTGTTGATCTTTATGGACTGATTGATAATACATATCATATGTATTATTTTATGTTACCATTAATGGTTATTATGTCAACTGTGGATACAAGCAGCATTGCCTTGATAAAGGAATTGGAAACAAAATAAGATTAATTTTATTAAAATTAATACATAAAGTAAAAAAAACTAGACATATTTTTGATTATTAATGGAAAAATATGTCTTTTTTGTTACTATTTTGAGCATATTTATTGTTTAACTTGCTTAAAAATGATAAAATAGTTATATTAGAAAAGTGTCAAAAGAAAGGAGCTGAGGCGAATGCTAGAGTATTTATTTACCTTTATGGAAAAAAATATTGTACTAATTTTTTTGTGCGTTTTATTTTTGGGGATTGCCTCTGTTTATTCTAAAGGAATAAAGTTCCTGTTTTTATCTATTGTTGGCACTGCAGCTCTATATTTTGCATTACTTTGCTTGTATCGACTAGGTATAGGAATTGATGTGTTATATAATTGGTCTTCTCAAATTGTTATTCAGATTTGTAAGCAAATTGATTATTATAATTTATTTTGTGCTCACCATTCTGTGCTTTTTTCAAAAATATTAGAGGTTTTATCCTACCGTTCCTTTTCAAATGGTCTTATTTGGATTACTCAACTTATTTTGGTTTTATGTATTCTTCTTGCTGCAAAGGATATTCTTTTAATCAATTTTAAAATTGCTGGAGTTAAAAAAGTTTTCTTTAATTATAATGTAGGAAATAAAAACGAAGAAATAACGAATACTATAAATAGAACGCAATCTAAATTTATTTTTTATTCTGTTTTAAGATGCTGATAAACGAATAATTAAAATTTTAAAAATTTTGATTAGGAGTTGTTATATTTATGAGAAAAAAAGATAGGGTATATTCATTTAAGGGTAATGAATTTGTTTTCAAGCACAAGCCTATATATGCCTTTTTGAAAAGATGTATTGATTTTTTGGGTGCTTTTATAGCTATTATTCTTTTGTCATGGCTATTAATCATTCTTTCAATTTTAGTAAAATGCACATCAAGGGGACCTGTGATATACAAGTCTCAAAGAATTGGAAAGGGTGGAAAGCCTTTCACATTTTATAAGTTTAGGTCCATGCGTGTAGGTGCAGAAGCCGAATTAAAAAAATTAGAGGATAAAAATGAGGTTGAGGGGGGCATTATTTTTAAAATGCACAATGACCCTAGAATAACAAAATTTGGAAAGTTCTTACGAAAGACCTCACTTGATGAATTGCCTCAATTGTTTAATATACTTAATGGAACAATGAGTATTGTTGGGCCAAGACCTTGCACGGTATCTGAATATGAAAAAATGCTTTCTCATGACGAGTACAAGGAGTATTCACAGCTTAAGGTGCTTGTACCTCAGGGATTAACCTGCATTTGGCAATGCAGTGGCAGAAGCAATACAACCTTTGAGCAGCAAATGCAAATGGATATTGATTATATTAAAAAAAGAGGCTTTTGGTTTGATGTATGGTTAGTGTTGAAAACTGTTCCTGCTGTATTGTTTAGCAAGGGTGCAGAATGACAAATTCTAAAGAAAGGATGAGAAACGAATGAAGGGAATTATTTTGGCTGGAGGAAGTGGAACACGCTTATATCCTTTAACTATGGTTACAAGCAAGCAGCTTTTACCAGTTTATGATAAGCCAATGATTTATTATCCGCTATCTACTCTAATGCTTGCAGGAATAAAAGAGATACTGATTATTTCCACAGAGGAGGATACTCCTCGATTTCAAACGCTATTAGGAGATGGACATAAATTTGGCATTCATTTATCTTATGCAATCCAGCCTTCTCCAGATGGACTAGCACAAGCGTTTATTATTGGTGAAGAATTTATTGGTAATGACGATGTTTGTATGGTTTTAGGAGATAATATTTTTTATGGAAATGGATTTAAAAAAGCATTACGACATGCTGTTTTTAATGCTGAAAATGGAAGAGCAACAGTATTTGGTTATTATGTTTCTGATCCAGATCGTTTTGGCGTGGTAGAATTTGACTCATCAGGCAAAGCTATTTCCATAGAAGAAAAACCAAGTGACCCAAAATCAAATTATGCGGTTGTTGGATTGTATTTTTATCCCAAGGGGGTTTCTAGGTATGCTCATAAGGTTAAGCCTTCCTCACGTGGAGAATTAGAAATTACGACACTGAATCAACGATATTTAAATGAAAATTTATTAGATGTTATCACCTTTGGACGAGGCTTTACATGGCTTGATACAGGAACGCATGAATCTTTGGCAGATGCGACAGCATTTGTTAAGATGATTGAGGAGCATCAGGGATTAAAGGTGTCCTGTGTTGAGGAAATTGCTTATAGTAATGGATGGATAACTAAGGAAGAGCTGCTTTCCCAAGGAGAATTAATGAAGAAAAACGAATATGGACAGCATTTGATTCATGTTGCAAATGGGAAAATAAGATATTAAAAATAAAAGTGAGAAGAGATATGAAGCATATATTTATAGTTGGATCTAAAGGGATTCCGGGGAAATATGGTGGTTATGAAACCTTTGTTGATAAGCTTACAGAATACCATCAAGCAAACGATAAAATTAAATATCATGTAGCTTGTTTAGGGGATGATTCTAAGGAGTTTGAATACCATAATGCTAGATGCTTTACAGTTAAAGTTCCAAATGTAGGACCTGCTAAAGCCATCCTTTATGATTTGAATGCCTTAAAAAATGTTTGTAGGTATGTCAAGAAAAATAACATTACAGATTTTATAGTATATATTTTGGCTTGCCGAATTGGACCTTTTATGAAAAAGAATGTGAAAAAAATTCATCATTTGGGTGGTGTTGTTTATATAAATCCAGATGGTCATGAATGGTTAAGAGCTAAGTGGTCTAAGCCTGTTCGTCAGTATTGGAAAAAATCAGAACAGAAAATGGTAAAGTATGCAGATTTTATTGTTTGCGATAGCTTAACCATAGAACAGTATATTCAAAAAGAATACGCTAAATATAACCCCAAAACAACGTTCATTGCGTATGGCGCTGAGGTAAGAAAAAGCTCTTTAGCAGATGACGATTCTACTCTAATGGAATGGTATAATCGATTTGGTTTGAAAAAATATGAATATTATTGTGTTGTGGGCAGATTTGTCCCAGAAAATAATTATGAAACCATGATAAGAGAATTTATGTTGTCTAACACAACAAAGGATTTTGTTATTGTTACAAATGTTTCTTCTAAGTTTTTAGATGAGCTTCAGCAAAAAACGAATTTTAAAAGGGATAATCGTATTAAGTTTGTTGGCACAGTATATGATAAGGAACTTATAAAGAAGATACGAGAAAATGCTTATGGCTATTTTCATGGGCATGAGGTTGGAGGAACAAATCCTAGCCTACTAGAGGCTTTGGCCTCAACTCAGCTCAATTTACTGCTTGATGTTGGCTTTAACAAGGAAGTGGCTGAAGATTCAGCCTTATATTGGACTAAGGAAGCAGGAAACTTATCTAAACTTATTGAGGAAAGTGATGCACTTCCAGCAGAAGAGATTGACAAGCTTTCTGTTCTTGCAAAGGAACGAATTTCAAAATATTATAGCTGGGAATATATTGCCGCCTTGTATGAAAAGATATTTTCCTAATTGGATATTATAATAAAAGAGAGGAATAGCATATGAGTTTTTTTAAAGTATTAAAAAAGAAAAACATAAAAAATTTATTAAAACAATACTTTCATTGTCATGTGCTACTTTATGCTTTTTTTGTGGCAATCCTGCATGGCTTTTCTAGGAAGTCTATGGAAATAACAAGGAATGCCATCAATAATAAAATTCTTAAAAAGCTTCGCTCTAAAAATAAAAAGTTTATTAAGAATTTTAAAATGACTCATAACTTTGAAAATGAAAGTCATGTTCTTTCAGATATTATTTGGGTAGCTTGGTTTCAAGGAGAAGACCAAGCTCCGATTCTTGTAAAAAAATGTTTAAAGTCTATCCGCGAAAGCTTTCCACAAAAAAGAGTTGAAGTGATTACAAAAGACAACTATAAGAATTTTATTGAGTTGCCTGAATACATTATAAAAAAATTCACTAAAGGAATGATAACCTACACCCATTTTTCTGATATTCTTAGATTGGCTTTATTATCTAAGTATGGAGGCACATGGATAGATGCTACTGTTTTAATTACAGGAGAAAAAATACCAGAATTTATTATGAATAGTGATTTGTTTATGTATCAAATTCTTAAGCCAGGGCTAGATGGACAGCCAACAAGGATTTCCAGTTGGTTTATTACCGCAAAAACAAATCATTGCATTATTGAATTAACAAAAGAGCTTCTTTTTAATTATTGGAAGAAGAAGAAATTCTTAATGGACTATTTTTTAATTCATGATTTTTTTGAGCTTGCTATTGAGGCTTATCCAGAACAATGGTATAAGGTTCCTCAAATTTCATCTGAAATGCCTCACATTTTATTGCTTCATATCAATGATGAATATGATGATGTGCTTTGGAACAATATACTAAGTGTATCACCTATTCATAAATTAAGCTATAAAATTTGTGATGAAAATAAGGAAAACACATTATATCAAAAAATAGTAAAAGATTTTTGAAAGGCTAGGGATTACTTGTGAATAAAACCATTGGAAATTTTAATTTTATTGAAACTGAATTAAAAGACTGCTATATTGTAGAAACAAATAAGCATGGTGATGAACGTGGTTATTTTATAGAGACCTACAAGGAATGTGATTTTAAGGAAGCTGGTTTGGACTATATCTTTGTTCAGGATAATCAGTCTAGATCAAAAAAAGGAGTATTAAGGGGATTACATTTTCAAAAGGAGTTTCCTCAGGCAAAGCTTGTGCGTTGCATTGAGGGAGAGGTTTTTGATGTTGCGGTAGATTTACGAAAGGATAGTCCAACCTTCGGAAAATGGACAGGAGTTGTTTTATCTGCTGAAAAGGGGAATCAGCTTATGGTTCCTAGAGGCTTTGCGCATGGCTTTGTTGTTTTAAGTGAATATGCAACCTTTTGTTATAAATGTGATAATTTTTATAATCCTTCAGATGAGGCTGGGATTATGTGGAATGATCCTGACATTCATGTAGCTTGGCCAATAGAGGAAGAGCCGATTCTTTCTGACAAAGACAAAAAGAGAGCCTCTTTTAAAGATTTATTTCTTGTAGGATAGGAGAATGAACAATGCATAAAAATCTTAGGATTTTAGTAACAGGAGCAAATGGTCAATTGGGCTTTGATTGTTTGAGAGAATTGAATAAAAGAGGCTATCAAGATGTTCGTGGAATAGATATAGAGGATCTTGATATAACCAACCAGATGTCTGTTGAAGCGTATATTAAAGCGTATAATCCAGACGTGGTTATTCATAATGCAGCATGGACTGCTGTTGATAAAGCAGAGGAATGTCCCTCAAAGGTTTATGAGGTTAACGCATCAGGAACACAGTATATCGCCAAAGCCTGTAAAAAAACTCACGCTACAATGGTCTATATTTCTACGGATTATGTTTTTGATGGTATGGGCGATACGCCGTTTGAGGTAAATGATTCTAGAAATGGACTTTCCGTTTATGGGAAAACAAAATCACAGGGTGAAGATTTTGTTATAGCAGAGCTTGAAAATTATTTTATTGTTCGTATTTCCTGGGTTTTTGGAGTTCATGGGAATAATTTTGTGAAAACGATGCTTAAGCTAGCTAATCAAGGAAAGACAGAAATCAGTGTGGTAAATGATCAAATTGGATCTGTAACCTATACCTATGATTTAGCTAGGTTATTGTGTGATATGATAGAAACGAAAAAGTATGGAGTATATCATGCCGCAAATGAAGGATATTTAAGCTGGTATGATTTTGCAGTAGAGATTTTCAAGCAGGCAAATAAAAAGATGATTGTAAATTCTGTTACAACTGAGGAATATCGACGAAAGAATCCCCAGCAGGCAAACAGACCCTTGAATTCAAGATTAAGTAAACGAGCATTGATAGAGGCGGGCTTTCAAGCTTTACCAGATTGGAAGGATGCCCTACAAAGGTTTTTAAAGGAGATGAAAAGCTATGAGTAAATTTTTAATAACTGGTGGAGCAGGCTTTATTGGTGGAAACTTTTGCCATTATATGGTAAATCAATATCCAAAGGATTCTTTTGTTTGTTTGGATGCTCTTACGTATGCAGGAAACCTTGAAACATTACAGCCAATCATGGACAAATCCAACTTCAAATTTGTTAAAGAGGATATTTGTAATCGAGAAAAGATTTTTGAACTTTTTGAACAAGAACGTTTTGATTATGTAATCAATTTTGCTGCTGAAAGTCATGTGGATCGAAGCATAGAAAATCCAGGTGTATTTATACAAACGAATGTTATTGGAACTCAAACGCTTATGGATGCGTGTAGAAAATATGGGATTGTTCGATATCATCAGGTTTCAACAGATGAGGTTTATGGAGATTTGCCTTTAGATAAACCGCAGGAATTCTTTACTGAAACGACTCCGCTTCATACCAGTTCACCATATAGTGCTTCTAAAGCCTCTGCTGATTTACTGGTACTTGCCTACCATAGAACCTTTGGACTACCAATAACAATCAGTAGATGCTCAAACAATTATGGGCCATATCAATTTCCAGAAAAGCTAATTCCTTTGATTATAAAAAAAGCTCTTGCTGATGAACCACTTCCAATTTATGGTACAGGCGCTAATGTTCGAGATTGGCTTCATGTTTATGATCATTGTACAGCCATAGATTTAATTGTCAGAAAAGGCAAAGATGGAGAGGTTTATAATATTGGTGGCCATAATGAGCGTACAAATTTACAGGTAGTGAAAACAATCCTAAATTATTTGAATAAGCCAGAAACCTTAATTTCTTATGTGAAGGACCGTGCAGGACATGATTTAAGATACGCTATTGATCCGACTAAGCTAGTTACTGAGCTAGGATGGAAGCCAAAATATAATTTTGAAACAGGAATTGGTTCTACAATCCAGTGGAACATAGATAATCAAGATTGGTTAGAGCATATTATTTCTGGAGAGTATTTAAGATTTATGTCTGCGTATTATAAATAAAATAATATAATGGATAAAAAGCTTAAAGCAGAAAGGAGAACGAAATGAATATTTTATATTTGACGTTTTCTTTCACCACGGGTGGAACAGAACGATTGCTTGTGGATATTTGTAATGAGATGGTAAATCGAAATCACAAGGTTTATTTATATGTCATAAATGATCATTATGATTCAAATATGTTGGAGTGCTTAGATTCTAAGATTCATCTTGTATATGGTCATAAAAAGTCAGGGACTTTGGGGAAGATTAAAGCTGTACTTCGATTAAATAAATTTATTAGAAAAAATAAAATTGAAGTTGTTCATTGTAATGCTATGAACACCTTAGAAATGCTATTTTTAAGAAAGCTTTTGTTTCCTAAGACGAAGATTCTTTACACTATCCATTGTATGAATCAGTTTGTGAACTTCAAGAAAAAAAGAATTCGCTATTTAAACCGAATTTGCGATTCGTTCATCGCTATATCAACAAGTGTTAAGCAAAATGCAATTGATTCTGGGATTCAGTCAGACAAAATTACAATCATTTATAATGCAATAAACTTAAACAAATTTCAAGGGATGAATGAGAAAAAATTCAATTCTGAGGAAATGGTGTTTGGAATTGTCGCACGACTCGTTCCAGAAATGAAGGGACAGGACATTTTAATTGATGCTTTAAGCATTCTTAAAAAAGAACACAGAAACTTCAAATGCTATTTTGCTGGTAAGCCAAATGATGGTGAGGAGTATATTTTGGATAATCTTCAAAATCAGGCAAATCAAAAAAATGTTTCTGAAAACTGCATCTTTTTAGGAAATGTTGAGGATATTGAAACCTTCTTAAAGGGGATAGATATTTTTATTTTGCCTTCTCGTAATGAGGGCTTTGGAATTTCTTTGATAGAAGCAATGGTTTTAGGCGTTCCATGCTTGTCCAGCAATGTAGATGGTCCTGCTGAAATATCAGAAAATGGAACAATATTATACTTGTTCAAATCAGAGAACCCTGAGGATTTAGCTTTAAAGCTTCATAAAATGATAATGAATTATCAAGCGTGTAAGGAAAAGGCTTTAAAGAATATTGAGTAT
>JAIEEQ010000033.1 GCA_029067355.1 Anaeroplasmataceae bacterium
AATAAAATCAAAGGAATCCTTGGCTTGAATAGAAAATTCCTGAAATTTATGTAAATAGGATTTGTTTTCTTTTTGAAGTATTGGTAAAATGTGATGTCGAATCCGATTTCTCAAATAATCATCAGAGGCATTAGATGCATCTTCAAAATAAAGCAAATGATTCTTTTTTGCATAAGCATATATTTCTTCCTTTGAAACGCATAATAATGGACGAATGAACTCAAATGCTCCCTCTTGTTTTTTTATTGAAATTCCTGCATATCCATAAAGATTAGAGCCGCTTATAAGTCGCATAAGAATTGTTTCTGCCTGGTCCTCTAAATGATGTGCAGTTGCAATATAACTTGTGTTATATTTTATCGCAAGCTTCTTAAAAAATTCATATCTTGCATGATGAGCCTCACTTTGAAAATTTTCTTTTCCCGTATCATAGTATTCTAGTAATTCAAATGGAATATTATATTTCTTTGCAAGTTCTTCCATTGCCTTTTGTTCTAAAATGGATTGGCTCCTTTTATGGTGATTAACATGAGCGAGAATTACAGAGTAGCCTAGTTGATATAAAATATGAAGCAGGCAAACAGAATCTACTCCTCCAGAAACAGCACAAATGATAGAAGAATTTGCCGTTATCAATTCTTGTTCCTGAATAAATTGTTTCACCTTATTTAGCATAGCCTCACCACCTTTAAACTCTTTGAATAAATTATATCATATTTATAATAATAATTTAAACGATTTTTTAGGAGTGAAATATAGTTTTTCTAAATAGCTTTAATCACAATTAATGACAAATCATCCTTGAGATTTCCCTTTTCTTTCCTTTTTAAATAATCAACAATTGAATAGCATGCCTGTTCAGCTGTTTGTTCCTGATGAATAAGAGATTCAAACTCCTTATTGCTGAGGAAATCGCCAATTCCATCAGATAGAAGAAAAATAAAATCCCCTTTAAATAAATCTAATTCGTAGGCAGAATTTACATCATCTAGCTTTAAAGGTAACGTTTGGTTCTCATAGGTATATAACTTTTGATTATGGAAAATATACGTAGTAGAAGAACCCATCTTATAAAGATTCATTTTTCGATTTGCAGAGTCAATGCTTAAAAAATCTAATGTGGCATATCGATCATAATTACTTCTTAGCTCATAAATATCCTCTAAAAGCTTTAAAATGGTTTTTGTTCTAAAATGATATTTTGATAGAGAGGAAATCGTTTTTAATGCATCTATGGAATCTGTGTATGCTGTATATCCACTTCCCATACCATCACTTAATGCAAATACATACGAATTGTTATAATCCTTTTTGATATAATAGTTATCTCCACTCATCAGATTCCCCTCTTTTGCTAGTATGGTATGTGCATAGGTAATTTTGATTTGTGCTTTTTTGAAGAAATAAATTTGATTTTGTACCTGCTTCATCTCTAAACTTTCTCCAAAGGCTTTATACGCACATCGTAAAAATAAGGCTTCAATTACGGGCTTTTGTGTATCAAGCCGAATTGAAAAGTAAAGAGAAGAGGAGGATAGGTTAATATCTAATGCGTCAATAGGATATCCATACGAGAATAATAGGGAAATAAATTTTTCATATTCCTTTTTTAAGGCAAGGCTTTGATTGTATAAATAGCTCAATTCAAAGGATAAAGATTTTATTGCACTATATTCATAGCTTTTATTAATGTTTTCTGCATCTGCATCAAGAACAAATCGATTATAGTATGGACAATTATATATATTTTGTCTAACTCCCATCATTGCAGCCGAAAGGAAACTATATCTTTTTTCAAGCTTTGTTCTACAAATTGTACTTTTGGTACATGTGGAGCAATAGGCTTTACTAATTTCAGTAAATTTTTTTTCTTTTAGTTCCTTGATTTTAACATTTTTATTGTATTCTTCATTTAACCCTTCAATATATTTGTTAAAGTCATCAAATAAGGTATTGATATAATTTTGCTCAATGGTAAGCTTTTTTTCTGTAAAGGGAAGTATCAGGACGGCTATGCTATATATTGCCCCTACAATCCAGACTATATTTTGATATGAAAATGTGAAAAAAATGCCAAGGGGCATATAAGAAATTGCTGTTGGAAGCAAAACCATAGATAGCTTTGTATAATCTGCTATACCAACAAGGATAGCATATAAAAAGATAAATACTAAATTATACTTGAAGTCATGGACAATAAAGAGCTGCATAAATAGAAAGTACAAAACATATGGTGTGTCGCAGTAATAAAAGGTAATAAAAAAATATCCTAAAATCATAGTTAAATCCAGAATTTTTTGTTGATAAGGTATAATGGTGCTTTTTCCCTCTATGGTTTGAAAAACATGAAACATATTTATAATGGCATATATGGCTAGCAAATAAAGCAAGATTTTTAATGTGTCAGCCTGGTAGCCCTGTATAATGTATAATACTACAAACACAGTAATACTGCTTAGAACATATACTCCAAGAGCATAGAAGCGATTCTTTTTGATAAAGGGATAAAGCAAAATATGATAACAAGCAACCGCAATTAAAATATAAATGTGGCTAAGGGGCAGAAAAAAGCTGATAATTAAAGGAAGAATGATAAATCCAATGTGTTCTAAAGCTAAGACTGAAATTAAAAAACAAGCTGTAACTAAAGCAATGTCTTTTGGAAAGAAAAGAAGTGCTGCTATGTAGAAGCAATAATGTAAGGTAAATACGGCATATTTTTTCATTGCACATCACCTAGAGGGTATTATACTGAACCAAATTAGAAAATGCTGTCACAATCTGAAAATGAAATTTCTTTCTTTTTTCGAAAAAAATCGACATTTTTTTCAAGCTTTAGTGCTATACTATAATTAAATAAAGAGCAGTGATGTATTATAAATTAAATAGGAGGGAGATATAATGGTAAATAATATATTAATTGGGCTTTCCGCATTAGCAGCTTTAACAGGGACATCCTCAAATACAAATTATCCTATGACGGAGCAGGATTATCAAGCCATAGCAACTACCTTGGGGATATCCGTATATCAGGATGAAGATGGATTTTCATTTCTAGATGTAGCTGAGGAAAATGCAGTTTATTCTATCCATGGTGAAAACCGCTACTATGAGGTTGTATTAAAAAATGGGGGCTATGCTATATATGATAAAATGGACGAAAAAGTTGTTGAGTATAGTTTATACGAACTATCACCATATTCTAGAAGCTCTTCAGAATTAAAAATATTCTTTCAGGAAGAAAATAAAACATCACACATTGTTTATGAAAATGATAATTTTTATACGCTTGATCAGTTCTCATCTAAAAGTATATATAATGTAGCTTCTATGAGTTCTTCAGCAGCAGGTGTATACAATAAAAATATAAATCCTGGAAGTGATGCCGTACTTATTCCAAACCATTTCTACTTTGAAAAACTTGAGGATTATCATGGAACAAATGATGAAAATGTTTGTAGTTTGGTATCAGTTCAGATGTTATTTGGGTATTTAGATTCTTTTTATAATGATGATATTGTAGAAGAACAATATGATCTTGTTTTTAAAACCCGCGAAAAAACATCAGCTGTTCAAATGTTTGAACTGCCAAAAAATAATACGGATGGAAGAATAAAAGATAAAAAAAGAATGGAAGATTTTTTAGTCACTTTTGAGGAACTTGCGTTACAAATGTTTAATCATCCTTTAATGGATGGATATAAAATGCCTGAACTAAAAGAACTTGTAAAAGAATATATGAAAAAGAGAGGAATATCTTATTCATGGAATGTATGTGATGGAAATTGGGCTGATCAAATTTCAAATTATGCAAAAAAGGTAATTAGAGAAAGCATTGATGCAGGACTCCCTGTTATATCCAATGGAACAGGACATTCAACAGTAGCCTATGGATATGATGAAAATTATGTTTATGTTCATACAGGCTGGGGCTATATAGCGGCTACCTCTTGGGATACATACACAACAAGCTGGGCTGGAAATAAGTTTGAGGCAGCAGCAATTTCTCTAATTATAAACTCTCATCGACATTCTGATAATTTCTTTTCCTCTGGGAATAATGAGTATTATTGTCCTGATGGTCATATCTTTGAATATTCTATTCTAGATGCTGGCGATTATGGATTTAAGCAGGAATATAATATGCAGGAGGAAACAAAGGTAGTTTATGCGGGGACTTTACCAGTAACTACAAAGCGGTTAAGAACAGGATGCATAGAAACATATTTCATTAATTTGTCTTCAAGAAAAGAAAATGTTAGTGAAGCCTATATAGAATATCATACTGAAACGGTTATAAAAAAAATAGAGGTTAAGATTTCCTTTTGGAGTGCAAATGAACGATTCTTTTCTGGTAGTAAAGCAGTCATTGAATATTTAGATTCTAACGGAAATTGGGTACAAGTTTATAATCTTTTAAATGATATCAATTTATCAACTGATAGAACAAATCCAGATATTATTCAGATTTGTTTCCCTGACGATGTTTACGCATTTCGATTTTATGCTTCAAATGAAGCTGTGGGGGATAGAAATAAGGGCAGAATTTCTATTGGAAGATTATTTATAATGCATGACTAAGGGAGATATAATTATGGAAGGAAAAAAACGAAAGTTATTATTAAAAATAGGTATTCCAGTATTAGTTATATTTCTAATTGGAGTGAGTGTATTACTATATTTTGGCCTAAAACCACCAAAACCAACTGGACCAGGAGGACCAAGACAGGTTTGGTATGATTATGAAACCTTTGAAGAAATGCAGGAAGCTGTAAATAATATGGAATATAAACAAGAGGATTATTATTTCAAATTGGATTTTGATGATGTAGTTGTATGGAAATATCAAATGAATGGAATTGATTATTGTGGTGAGAATAAGCATTCTAAAGAGGAACGTTGTAATAAACTTAGGGATAGACGTTTTACAATAGAAGGCAGCTATGATGGTGGATTTACTGGACAAAATAAGTTCTTTTCTATATCCTTTTATAGACAACCAGAAGAGGACAGTATATTAAATTGGACAGCAACTCCTAGAGAGCCTATTGATAAAGATCCAATGTATGAAACAACAACCTTTTCTTTGCGGGATGAAGATGATTATGCAATTGTAAGAATAGGATTTTATAATATTTCAGAAGAAGAGATTAGCATATTTAATCCAAGGATTGAAGAACTTGTTTATGAAAATCTAAAATAATACAGCAAGAAAGTTGGGAAAAAATTATGGAAGGGAAAAAACGAAAGTTATTATTAAAAATAGGGATTCCTGTGTTAGCTGTATTTCTAATTGGAGTGAGTGTATTACTATATTTTGGACTAAAACCACCAAAACCAACTGGACCAGGAGGACCAAGACAGGTTTGGTATGATTATGAAACCTTTGAAGAAATGCAGGAAGCTGTAAATAATATGGAATATAAACAAGAGGATTATTATTTCAAACCAGACTTTGATGATATAATTGCATGGGAATTTCAAATGGATGGGATTGATTATTGTGGAGAGAATAAGCATTCTAGAGAGGAACGTTGTAATAAACTTAGAAATAGGCACTTTAAAATAAAGGGTAGCTATGATGGTGGATTTACTGGACAAAATAAGTTCTTTTCCATTACCTTTTATAGACAACCAGAAGAGGACAGTATATTAAATTGGACAGCAACTCCTAGAGAACCAATTGATGGAGATTCAAGCTATGAAACAACAACTTTTTATTTGTGTAATGAAAATGATAGGGACATTGTAAGAATAGGATTTTATAACATTTCAGAAGAAGAGATTAGCATATTTAATCAAAGGATTGAAGAGCTTGTTTATGAATTTATAGAACAAAATAAATAATCTTTATTTATAATATTAGACTCAGTTATACCAATTGAGTCTTTTCTTTTTCAAAAGAAAAATGGATTTTCTTGTTTTATTTTTAGGGAAATGATATAATTTTCATTAGATGAAAAATAGTCAAATCTTAACATGTAGAGTAAGTAATGAAAGGCTTTATAAGTTTGTAAATTTGTAAGAAAACTAAGGAGGATTTCTAATGAAGCAGATTATTTTAAGAAGTGGATCTCCAAGAAGAAAAGAGTTGCTAGAGCGTGAAAACTATCAGTTTAGTATAATAGCCTCTGATATAGATGAAACAATGAATGAGGAAATAAGTCCTTATGAGAATGTCAAAGCATTGGGACTTAAAAAGGCACAGCACGAGCATGAAAAATACTATGGTGATATTTTGATTGGCTGTGATACAATTGTCGTTTTTAATGATGTGATTTATGGTAAGCCTCAAAGTGAAGAGGATGCCTTTTTTATGCTGAAAACTTTATCTGGTCATACACATCAGGTACTGAGTGGTGTGGGAATTGTTTATAAGGAGCATATATTTAATTTTGTATGTACCTCATTTGTAACCTTTAAGAAGCTGACTGATGAGGATATCAGAAAGTATATTGAAACAAAGGAGTGCTTTGGGAAAGCAGGAAGCTATGCTATACAAGGAATAGGTAGATCCTTAATTGAATCGTATGAAGGCTCCTTAGATAATATTATTGGATTACCTGTGAAAGAAATAAAGAAAGTTCTGGATGAGATATATGAAATGGAAGATTAGAGATATTATCATCCCCAATCGTCTTGTTTTAGCACCTATGGCTGGTATTACTAATGAAGCCTTCCGTATTTTGTGTAAGGAAATGGGATGTGGCTTAGTCGTTGCTGAAATGGTAAGCGATAAAGCGATTGGCTTTCAAAACGAAAGAACATTAAAAATGACTAAGGTAAACCCTTTGGAGCATCCAATCAGTATGCAAATTTTTGGTGGGGATGTAAAAAGCCTGGTAGAGGCTGCACGATATATTGATTTATATAGTGATGCTGATATAATAGACATCAATATGGGCTGTCCCGTAAATAAGGTTGCAAAAAAATCCCATGCTGGAGCCGCTTTATTACAGGATCCAGATTTGGTTTTTGAAATTGTATCCTCTGTTGTTCAAGCCGTTCATAAGCCTGTTACTGTGAAAATTCGTATTGGTTGGGATATGGATAGTATAAATGCTGTGGATGTAGCTAAAAAAATAGAGGCTGCTGGAGCTAGTGCTATAACGGTTCATGGCAGAACAAGGAGTCAGTTTTATTCTGGGAAAGCAGATTTAGATTGGATAAAAAGAGTAAAGGAATCAGTTTCAATTCCCGTGATTGGAAATGGAGATATTGTTGATATTGCCTCTGCTCAGCACATGTTAGAATATACAGGTGTTGATGCCATTGCAATTGGTAGAGGGGCCTTAGGAAATCCGTTTATTTTCAGAGAATTATTATCCTATTTTAGTGAAAATAAAATAATTGGAAAGCCTCAAAATCAAGAACTATTAGATATCATACGCAAGCATCATCAGCTTTTGTTCAACTTAAAGGGAGAAAAGCTTGCTATGCTAGAAATGAGAGGACATGTGGCATGGTATTTGAAGGGAAAACCAGGCAGTGCAAAAATTAAGGATTTATGCAATAAACAAACCTCATTTCAAGATGTTTTGACAATTTTAGAAACATATTTTGCAGGAATTTAGGATATTCTTTTTTATGATAACCCTTTCATATTTTTTAACGCTTAGGATTATGTTATAATGAAATCAAGAAAATGAGAATCGGAGGAAACTTCTCGTGGCAATCTTATTAGGAAAAAAAGTGAAAATATTTAGTTTATCTGCAAACAGACCTTTAGCTGAGGAAATTGCAGAATCTATTGGAGTACCACTATCAAGCTGTGATATTATGCATTTTGCAGATGGTGAAATAAATGTGCAAATTAATGAAACAGTTCGTGGACATCATGTGTTTATTATTCAGCCTACCTCAAAGCCTGTCAATGATCATTTAATGGAGGTTTTGATTATGTGTGATGCATTAAAGCGTGCATCAGCGAAAACAATCAATCTAGTCATTCCATACTATGGGTATAGCAGACAGGATCGAAAAACAAGAAGTCGTCAGCCGATTACTGCAAAGCTTGTTGCTGATTTATTGCAGACTGCTGGTGCGGATCGTGTAATCTGTATGGATATTCATGCTGCCCAAATTCAAGGATTCTTTAATATTCCAGTAGATAATTTTATGGGACTTCCTATTTTAGCTAATTATTTAATAGATAAAAACTTAAATGATATTGTGGTTGTATCTCCTGATCATGGTGGTACAACTCGTGCTCGTGAATTGGCTAAGGTATTAGATACAACAATTGCGATTATAGATAAGCGTAGACCTGAGCCAAACAAGGCAGAAATCATGAATATCATTGGTAATATTGAAGGAAAGAATTGTATATTGATTGATGATATGTGTGATACGGCTGGAACATTAACGGCTGGTGCACAGGCCTTAAAGAATGCAGGTGCTAAATCTGTATATGCAGTATGTACGCATGGTGTATTATCAGGCAAAGCCATAGAACGAATTGAAAATTCCTGTTTAGAGGAAATGATTATCACAAACACAATTCATTTAGATGATGATAAAAAAATTGATAAAATTAAGGTTTTATCCGTAGGAACATTGTTGGGACATGGTATATTAAGAATCTTATCTGATGAGCCTTTATCTGGCTTATTCACCTATTCCTATGATAAATCTAAAAGAGAGCTGTTATAATGAAATTAATTGTGGGGCTAGGAAATCCAGGACTCCAGTATGAGCAAACTCGTCATAATGTAGGGTTTATGGTACTAGATGCCCTGGCAGACAAGCATAATGCTCCCTTTCGGTTAGAGCCTAAATTAAAGGGAATGCTTGCAAGTATAACTCTTCAAGGAAACAAAGCAATGCTATTAAAGCCAATGACCTATATGAATTTGTCAGGTGAAAGTGTTCGTGCTGTTATGCAATATTATAAAATAGCAGTTGAGGATATATTAATTATTTCAGATGATTTAGATTCTCATAATGGTAGAGTTCGGTTACGTTCAGAGGGTAGCGCTGGTGGACATAATGGACATAAAAATATTATTGCACATTTAGGGACAGAAAATTATAAAAGAATAAAAATTGGCATTGGAAGAAGTGCTGTAATTCCTGTAATTGATTGGGTATTACAGAAATTCAGTGCGGATGAATTTATAGAGATTGAAGCTGCAAAAAATAAAGCAGTTCAAGCCATAGATGAATTTATCTTAGATACTCCCTTTAATAAAATTTCATCCCTTTATTCAAGTAAATAAATATTAGAAGTGCTTTTAAAAAAGTTTAGAGGCACTTTTCTTTTTGCCTCATTTTCTCTTTGTAGTAAAAGTGAAGAGAATGTGATATAATATATTTTAGTTAGGAGGAGTCTTTAGCAATGATTCATACAAATTATCATAGCCATTTGGTATATTGTAATCACGCAATAGGACATGCAGAGGATTATATCAAGGTGGCTTTAGAACACAATTTTATAGAGCTAGGAATCTCTGATCATGCTCCTCTTTTACCTTGTTTTATGAGTCGCTCAGAATTTGAGCGTTTTGGAAAATTATATCGTACAATGACCTTGGATACGGCTTTACGGAAATATTTACCTGAGGTAGAAGAGGCAAAAAGAAAATACGCTGGCAAAATTAAAATATTGTCTGCGTTTGAAATAGAATATTTTTCAACAAACGAATTCTTTTCCAGATATTTAAGAAAAAAAGTAGATTACTTGAACTTAGGTGTTCATATGTTTGAGTATAAGAATCAAATTCTAAATACCTATTCTCAAATTGATTCCACCACAATTTATGCCTATATGAAGGCTGCCATTGATGGAATGAAAACAGGATTATTTAATACTTTAGTGCATCCAGATTTATTTATGTATAATTATCATAATGATAAAAATGAGAACAGGTTTGATGAGCACTGTGCTTATGTTTCTAAAAAAATTATAGAGGCAGCTATTGAAAATGATGTCTATGTGGAAATAAATGCCAATGGCATCAACAATTCCAGGAAATCAGATCACTGGCTTTATCCCTGTAAGGAATTTTGGGAAATTGCAGCAGAATACCCAGAGTTAAAAATAATTATTGGGGCAGATGCTCATACTCCAGATGCCTTAGTCTGTGATTATGTTCATCAGGCTTTAGAATTTGCAAAGGGCCTTGGGCTAAAAATAATAGATAAAATGGAGATAAGACATTAATGGAAAAGGTAGTTATTAAGGAAAAATATGAATATTGGTATTTTGAACAGCAACAGGATTTTTTTAAAGCAATAGAGAACTTGCTTCAGCAGGGCTATCAAATCACAGACTCTCTCCATTTATGTGTAGAGCTTTCTAAGGATGACTATCAGTATCTACTATCCTATATCCCAGTGAGTCCGGTTGATGAAAACATAAAGGAAACGTTATCTTCTATGGATGAAACATATAAATTGGTTTATCCAAATTATTCTCAGTGTATTTTAAATACAATTGCTTCTATCAGAAATCATTTTGGAGGTAGGGCGGAGTATAGCTTAGATCCTTATATGGAGGAAATTTTTAAAGAAAAGAATTATAAGAATGTCATTGTTTTATTGCTAGATGGCTTAGGAGAAAATATTTTAGAACAGAATGTAGAGGCTGATTCTTTTTTGAAGAAGAATCATTTATATACAAATACAGCCATATATCCTTCCACCACTGCTGCTGCAACTACTGCAACGCTTTGCGGACTTTCTCCAATTCGTACAGGCTGGCTTGGTTGGGCAAATTATTTTAAAGAAATCAAAAGAAATATTGTTTTGTTCACAGGGAAAGATTATTTTACAGATGAAGCAACGGGCTTTAGCGGTTTTAAGGCTTTGCCTACAAAACCATTTTTTCATGATCTTAATGTAAATGGAACCATTCATCAACCAAATTTTGCAAAACGAAAGAAGCAATTTAAAAAAGTAGTGAGGCATAGCCTTAAGTCCATAAAAAGGAAAAAGAAAAATGTTCAGTATGTTTATTATACTCAGCCAGATTCGTTAATGCACACGAATGGAGCCTATCATGATGAGGTTTGTAAAAGACTAAAGGAAATTGATGATATTTTAGTGTGGTATTCTAAAAAGCTTCCAAAGGATACACTTTTGATTATTAGTGCAGACCATGGACATACAAATGTTGAGCCGATTGATTTATATCAATGTGAGATTCTTTTAAAAATGCTAAATCATAATCCTGCAAACGATTCTAGATGTATAACATTTAGTGTTAAGGATGAGTATCGTAGTATTTTTCCAACAATTTTTGAGGCGTTATTTGGATATGCTTATGATATAATGCCCTCCAGTGAGGCCATTCGTAAGGAATTCTTTGGCAAAGAAGAGGATATTCCTTGTTCAAGAGCATATGATTTCCTTGCGGATTATGTAGCAGTCGCAAAAAACAAGTATTATTTTAATTACAAAGGCTCAAATGGTGAGCTGTTTAAAAGTCATCATGCTGGAATTACAGCAGATGAAATGCTTGTTCCAGTAATTGTATTTAGGAAGTGAAACTATGAGCTATTATAAAGGCTTAGTATTGTCAGAAGGAATTGCAGTTGGAAGAGCTGAAAATTTAAAAAAAGAATCCACTATTTCTCATATTGCTTGTCCGAAGGATGAAAAAGAGAAATTAAAGGATGCTGTTCAGAATTCCATCAAAGAATTAGAAGAACTAAAAGTAAAAAGTAAAGAAAATGAAGAATATCTTTCTATGCAGATTCTTTTGTTAAGTGATTCGATTTTACTTGAAAAGGCATTTAAAGAAATTGAAGCAGGAAAATCAGCCATTCAAAGCATCAGTATTGTAATACTAGAGTATATTAATTCTCTGTTAGATGCTACCAGTGAATATTTGAAAGAACGTGTGTTGGATCTATCTGATATTAGGGATAGAATTATTAGAAACTTAAATGGAGAAGAGGAGGAGCATTTATCCTCTAAGGTGATTGTTGTTGCCAAGGAGCTTCACCCATCCTTTTTGATTCAAAACCGAACAAATATTTTAGGTATTCTTACTATGAAGGGGGGATATAGCTCTCATGGAGCTATTTTATGTAGACAATTTAGTATTCCCTATATGGTTGCTGATATAGCCGTTCCTACTGGAGCTATTCTTATTCTAGATACTAGAAAACAACAGATTTTAACTTGTCCAAAGGAACAGGAAATCAAGCATTACGAGCAGATTGTAAAAAAATTATCAGAAGAACAATATACGGCAGTTGAGCATAAGAATTTTAGCTTTTTAGCGAATGTCTCAGATAATACAGAATTGAAAAGAGTTCTACAATATGGTTTTGATGGAATTGGTCTTTACCGAACTGAAATGATTTTTATGAATCAAAACCGTCCATTGACTCTTGAGGAACAATATGAAATATATAGTCAGGCTATAAAAGCTATGCCAGATAAAGAAATCTGCTTCCGAACCTTTGATATTGGAGATGATAAACAGCTTCCCTATTTAAATGCTTTTGAAAAGGGGATTGATAATTATATTCACAATCCAGTTTTATTTAAAACTCAGATAGAGGCTTTATTACGTGCTAATCAATATAATTCTATTAAGCTAATGTTTCCAATGATTCATTCAGTAGCGGAATTCTTATTTTTAAAAAAATGGGTTTTACAAATTCAAAGAGAAATCAAGGATACTTCCTATTTGCAATTTGGAATTATGCTTGAAACAAAGGAAGCTATGGAGCATATTGATACCTTTACTGATGTAGATTTCATATCTATTGGGACAAATGATTTGGTTCATTCTATTTATCATATCCATAGAGAGGATCAAACTTTAGAATTAAAGGCGTACTTAGATGATTTAATAGGGAATTTAAAAAAAGTGGTAGATTTTTGTGGAAAAAACAGCATTTCTCTTTCTATTTGTGGAGAGCTTGCTGCTATTGGACCAGCCTTAAGAGAGTTTATAAAAATAGGAGTTAGAAGCTTTTCTGTTGCAACTCCAGCCATTAAAGTTCTTAATCACGTCTATAAAGAATTCTTCTAAAAATGTTTAAAAATGTAATTTTTTGTAAATACTACATTTGGATGTGATATTTATGAGAACTATGGGCATCGTTCGTAGAATTGATGAACTAGGTAGAATCGTTATTCCAAAGGAAGTTCGTAAACGACTGCATATGGATAGTGGTGATTTGGTGGATATCAGTGTTTCAGAGGATAATGTTGTATTATCAAAATTCCATCCGTTTCATCACGATCAACAGCTTGTAGCTTCCTTTTGTGATTCTTTAAAGGAAAGCTTTCAAACGGATCTGATAATAACGAATCAACAAAAAGTAATTTATTCAACCTTGAATTATGACTTAAATAATGAAGAACTAGATGATGAATTTTTAAAAAGAGCCCCTTCCTATTTGGAAAAGGAAATTTCTGCGTTAAATCGAATTCCATTAACAAAAGCATATACCATAGACAAGGATTGTATTCTTTATAAGATTATGATAGAAAACGAATTGTTTGGATATTTAATCCTATTAGATGGAATGATAAGCAAAAAACAAAAGGATCTAGCCATATTTGTATTAAATTACTTTGAAAAAATTTTCAAATAAGAGATTATTTTAGAAAAAATAATAAAGTATAATTCATCTTTTTTATTCGCTTGATGAAGCGGAAAGTATGTCAATGGACTTTAGGTAATATCAACCCACAAGAAATTGGAGGTTGATATTTTTTATTGCAAAATATTGCTAAAAAATATATTGCATAGCTTTTAAAAGTCAAAGAATAAACAGAGATGCACTAAAATATTAAATCAAAGCATACTTTTTTCATATTTCTAATTTGAATTTTGCATTATTTAGTTATTTTAACCAAAACTATCTATTAGGGTGATACAATGGATGAAGGTTTAACTATAATGGAGATGTGGAGCTATGTTATGCGTAAAAAAATAGTAGCGAGTATAGCTTTTGGTTTAATTACAATTTTATCATTTGTTTTTTTAGTTTATATTTATAATCCATCTCAATTGGAGTATACTGCTGAATTTGAATATAATTGGTATGGGATAGAGGAACAAAAATATGCCAATGGAGAATTATTTAATTATTTTGATATAATTTCTTTAGAAAATATTTCTGAGGTACAAAGGAGCAAAGAGGAGTACAAAAATTTATCTGCAAAAGAAATAGCTGATGGGATATCTATTCGTTATGAAAAAAACACCTACTTTATTGTTGTTCAAGGAAAAGTGTTTCCAAATCATTTAATTGCAAAAGATTTTATTGAAGACCTTATCTATTTACCTTATATAAAAGCAGAAAATCTTGAATTTAATTTTAAAGCAAATCTTACAGGCTATGAGCGTTCAAGAAAGGTTTCAAGCAAGCTGACTTATCTTAACAATCAGTTAAATTTAATTTTAGAGGGCTATTGGGGAATGATTCGTTATTTTGGTGATGTACATTTAGAAGCTGAAAGCTTAAGTAATCAATATCGAAAGGCTGAGGTTTTTGCTGCAAATGATTCTTTGAGTGAATATGAGTACTTGGCATATAAAAATGTTTATATGACAAAGGAGGAATATCAAACGATTGTAAGAGAAAGTGAGGCACTAAAAACAGAACAAGACCTCCTTCGATCTCGTAAAGCTATTTTATTAGAGTCCCTAAAGAGTATTTATAGTAATTCTAATGGAAATACCTATATGGACACATCTATTGCCAACTACTTAAATAGTTTGCATACAATTGATGAACGATTAATGACAATTGATAAAGATTTAAGATTTATAGAGGAGGCGTCTTTAGGGAATTATAGTCCTTCAGAGAGTGAAGCATTTTTAAAAGAATTAGATGCCTATAAAGATAGCCTAGAGCAGTTAACTGAAGAATATACGCAAAGTGTATTGACGGTTTTGAATCAAACGTCTCTGCTAAATATAATAAGCATTAAGGGTGTGGGTGGAATTTCAGTCTATCTAGCCATTCCGATTAGCATTCTCCTTGGCATTATCTCAGGAATCACTATTGGTTTTTTATGGGGCTATATTGAAAATTATAAAAGAAAATCTAAGACCTTACTTTAGGTCCTTTTTCTTTGAAAAAAATTAGTGAAAAACAGATTTGTTTGTAGTATAATTAGATAGACGAGGAGTGATACTTGTGAACAAGAAATTTTATTTAACTACTGCAATTGCTTATACGTCATCTAAACCTCACATTGGAAATGTATATGAGGCTATATTAGCAGACGCGATTGTAAGATATAAGAAAAAATGTGGATATAATACATATTTTCAAACAGGAACTGATGAGCATGGTCAAAAAATACAGTTAAAGGCAGAGGCTGCAAAAATTACGCCTCAGCAATATGTTGACCAAATTTCTTCAGAAATTAAAAGAACCTATAAGCTAGTAGATGTAGAGTATGATCATTTTATCAGAACAACAGATTCATATCATGTAGCAGAGGTTTCTAAGGCCTTTGAGAAGCTATATAAAAAAGGTGATATTTATAAAGGAACCTATGAGGGGAATTATTGTGTGGATTGTGAATCCTTCTTTACAGCAAAGGATTTAGTTGACGGCTGTTGTCCTGATTGTGGAGCTAAGGTACAGATTATGAAGGAGGAAGCTTACTTTTTTAAGCTTGCCCCTTATCAGCAGAAATTGATTGAATACATAAAAAGTCATTCTGAGTTTATACAGCCTGAATCTAGAAAAAATGAAATGTTAAATAATTTCTTGGCAACACCACTTCCAGATTTATGTGTTTCTCGTACCTCTTATACATGGGGAGTACCTGTTCATTTTGATTCAAAGCATGTAATTTATGTTTGGATTGATGCATTATTGAACTATATTACTGGAATTGGTTATCATTTTGATGGAGCCTCTGATGAGCTCTATCATACCTATTGGCCTTGTGATATTCATTTGATAGGAAAGGATATTTTAAGATTTCATACCATTTATTGGCCAATTATGCTTATGGCTTTAGATTTACCCTTGCCAAAACAAATTTTTGGACATCCTTGGGTATTAATGAATCACAATAAGATGTCTAAATCTAAAGGAAATGTAATTTATACAGATGATTTAGTGGACATTTTTGGAGTAGATGCGGTAAGATATTATGTACTACATGAGATTCCTTTTGCTTCAGATGGAAATATTACCTTTGAATTAGTCTGTGAAAAGAACAACTCTGATTTGGCAAACACTTATGGAAATTTAGTAAATCGTACAATGGCTATGGGGAAAAAGTATTGTAATGGCTTGATTTGTCCAAAGGGTGGAACGGACTTTGATGTCGAATTGGAAAGACTTGTAGACAAGACAATCAAAACATATCGTAATTTTATGGAACGATATAGAATTTCAGATGCAATAGAAAGTGTTATGACCTTACTTCGTGCTTCAAATAAATATATTGATGATACTGCTCCATGGGTTCTTGCCAGAGATGAAGCTAAAAAGGATATTTTAGAAGGTGTTCTTTATCACCTGTTTGAAGTTATTCGTATTTCAACTATTCTATTAGAGCCTATTATGCCATCCTCTGCAAAAAACATTTATGATCAAATCCAAACTACATTAACAGGCTTTGAGGATTTGTCCTTTGGCAAGCAAGGTGAATTTAAAATTGCTGAAGCAAAGGTGCTATTTAAAAGACTTGATGTAAATAAAGATGTTTTAGAAATTATATTGGCGAAAGAAAACAAAAAAGAGGAGTCTAAAAAGGAAATACCTGCCAAGCCAGAGATTACTTTTGATGATTTTGAAAAGCTGGAATTGGTTGTTGGACAAATCAAGGAAGCAAAGAAGCATCCAAAGGCAGATAAGCTTTTGGTCTTCCAAGTGGATTTAGGAACAGAGATAAGACAAATTGTTTCTGGTATAGCTAAGTATTATGACCCTAGTTCTTTAGTTGGAAAAAAAGTTGTAGTAGTAAAAAATTTAAAGCCTATTGTTTTACGTGGGGAAGAATCCTTTGGAATGCTTTTGTGTGCTTCTGATGAGAATTCCTTAGAACTATTAAATGTTGAAAGATTGAATCCAGGAGATCAGGTTAGTTAACATGAAAAAAGAACAGCTGTTAGATGATATTTTTCGTGTATGTATCGTCATATTTTCTTCAACACTCTATTCTTTATCTGTAATATGGTTTTTAGAGCCTGCAAATCTTATTGCCATAGGCTCAACTGCAATTGCTCAGATTTTAAATCGTGCTTTTTCCTTTGCAGATATAGGAATACCTATTGGAGTGTTCACACTTGTTTTAAATATCCCATTATGTATATATGGTATGAAAACAGTGTCTATAAAATTTGTCATTTATTCTATTTTGTCTATTATTGTTCAATCCTTCTGGATGATGGGTTGGGATTGGATTAAAGTAGACTTTGGTATCAATCCTAATGATCGTTTCTTTTTAGGTGTTATTGCAGGTCTTCTTTGTGGAAGTGCTATTGGAATAGCTTTACGCTATGGGACATCAACAGGTGGAATGGATATTATTGGACAATCACTAGCATTAAAGAAGAATATCTCTATTGGAATGTTTTCCTCTGTAATTAATGTATTATTAGCAGTTATTGCAGGTGGAATTGTTGCAAAATCATGGGATATTACTTTATATACCTTTATCTTTATTATTATAACGAATTTGGTTGTAGATAAAATACATACAGCCTACAACTATTTAAGAGTTGATGTAATTTCTCAGCATTCTGAAGAGATTTCAAAAGCTTTATTAGAAGGCATTAAAAGAGGATGTACCATCGCAGAGGTTAAGGGAGCCTACACTCATGAAGCAAAGTATGATGTTTTTATGATTATATCCTCCTACGAGCTTCAAAAGGCATCAGAAATTGTCAAAAAAACTGACCCCAATGCTTTTATGACAGTTTCACCTGTGAAAAAGATTTTTGGTAAATTCTTTAAGCATACAATTGTTTAATCTTTAGGACTAGAAATAGTCCTTTTCTTTTCGTCAAAATGGATTTTTAATTGATTTTTAATGAATTTCAGTATATACTTAAGATAGGATTTGTAGAGTGTAATGAGGGTGTAATTAGCATGTTTGAAAGAATAAAAAAGTATTTTAAAGAAAAAAACAATTCAATACATGAACGAGCCATTCCAAAATCTGTACTTATGAAGCAGATAAATAAGCATATTAAGCAGGTAGGAAATTTTGGAACAGCAGCATTGATTTTAGTTGATATTGATGAGTTTCCTAACTTGGTTGAGGCTTATGGTGAAGGGATATGTCATCAAATCATAAGAGAAACAACAAATCGAATTGTAAGTTTGCTTCCACAGCAAGCTATGATTTCTGAAATGCATTTGGCAGGCGTGTTAATTTTTATTCCAGATGAAAATACACAAAGTAAAATAGAAAGATTATGCAAGAAGCTATTAGAGAGTGTGAGTAGTG
Source organism: Anaeroplasmataceae bacterium (assembly GCA_029067355.1). Classification (GTDB taxonomy): domain Bacteria; phylum Bacillota_I; class Bacilli_A; order Acholeplasmatales; family Anaeroplasmataceae; genus Pelethenecus. Next base: position 18,391 of record JAIEEQ010000033.1, read on the forward strand.
ATTTTGAAACAGAAACTTTGAAAAATGTACATATAACTGCATCTATCGGAGTATGTACCTATCCTCAATCTGGCAGTATGGTGAAGGAGCTTTTAGATAATTTGGATTTGGCTACCTTTGTTTCAAAACGTGGTGGTGGGAATAAGGTGACAAGCTATTATGCTACACTTTCAGATGATGAACGAGATAATATGATGTACTATGAGGAAATTAGAACGGCAATTCAGAAAAAGGAATTCGTTTTATACTACCAGCCAATTATAGATTTTGAAAAGGGGACTATATTTGGAGCAGAGGCTCTAATGCGTTGGAACCACCCAACAAAAGGGGTATTGCCTTATTTGGATTTTATTCAGCTTATGGAACAAACTGGAGATATTCACTGGGTTGGACAATGGGGCATTGAGCAAATGATTCGATTTGGTAAGCTGATGAATAATCGATTCTCAGCACATCATATGGTGTTTTCCTTGAATCTAGGATTAAAGCAGCTATTAAATCCGAATTTAGCTAGAGAGCTAATTGAAACTGCAAAAAACTTAAATGCAAGACCAAATCGTATAATGCTAGAAATAACAGACTTTATGGTTTATAAGAAGATGCGTGTTGTAGAAGCCAACATTACTCGATTAAAGGCCTTTGGATTTAAGATTGCGGTAGATGGATTTCCACTTGAACAGCAATCTGTGTTAGCCATCCAAAATTCTCCAATTGATGTAATCAAATTAGGAAGAAATTTTTTAAAGGATATTACCAATAATTTTTCTGAGGAAAAGCTTTTAGTACATTTGATTGATTATTGTAAGAAGAACAAGAAGCTGATTGTTTGTGAGGGAATTGAAACAAGAGAGCTTTTGAAATATGTATTAGAACAAAATATAGTATATGGATCTGGATTCTTATTTGCTAGACCTTTAGATGGTTCAGCTTTAATGCAATATATTGAACAAGAGTCATGGAAAAAAGTTTTATTGAAGGATGAGTAAACAAAAGAAGAATTCATAAATTTATTGAATTATATTTGTGTTTGTTGTATAATTTAAAAGTAAAAAAACTGAAAGGTTGTGTTGAATATGGGAAGAGCGCATGAAGTTCGTGCAGCATCTATGGCAAAAACAGCAGCGATGAAGTCTGCAAAATATGCAAAATGGGGAAAGGAAATTTTTATTGCCGCTAAGTCTGGTGTTCCTGATCCTGAAATGAACCAAAGCTTAAAAAGAGTTATTGAACGTGCTAAGAAGGATCAATGTCCTGCTGATGTTATAAAGCGTGCAATTGCTAAGGCAGCAGGTGTTGCTTCTGGTGCTTCTAAGGAAAAGACCTATGAAGGATATGGTCCTGGTAATGTTGCAATGATTGTTGAATGTACCACAGATAATGATAATCGTACATTTACAGATGTTCGTACAGCATTCAATAAAACAGGGGGACAAATCGGTACGTCAGTAGGTTATTTATTTAGCCGTAAGTCAAAGTTTGTATTCAATGGTATGTCAGAGGATGAAGCTATGGAAGCTTTAATGATGGCTGATGCTGATTGTGAGGAAATCAAGACTGACGAGGACGGAAATACTGTGATTTTGGCTGACCCTAAAGATTTTGAATCTATAAAAAGTGCTTTAGAGGGAGCAAATCCAGAAATGGAATTTGATGAAGCATCTGTTTCTTTAGTTCCATCTAATTACGTAGATTTAGATGAAGATCATGAGGCAAAGTTTAGAAGACTATTAGATTTACTTTCTGAATTAGATGATGTTCAGGATGTATATCATAATGCAAATTTACCAGCAGATGATGAGGAATAATTGTAAGAAGATTTAAGGCTATCCTTAAATCTTTTTTTATCAGAATTTATTTGTAGATCTAAAGAAAAATAAGATTACTCATCAAGATGTAGGGCAAATGGATATGTATGTTCATCTATATGATGAATTCATAAAGATGATAATCCTACATTTGGAATTGTCTTATGTTTAGATACTGATGAGAATATTACAAGATATTCTATGCTAAAAGATAATCAAAGGCTATTTGATTGCAATATAAATTTTATTTATCTTTAGAAGGAGAATTGAAAAAAGAAGCAAACAAGTAAATTTTATATAAAGTTAAAGGCTTTTATTTAGAGGCTGTTGTCCCTTTCCATTACGATGTATTAGGATTGTGAATAGTAAAGGTATTGCAAATCCTAGTGTAAAATTTTTAATTTTCCTTTGAAAATATCTTTGTAATGAATTGTTTTTTTTGATGCAATGTATTATAATATTAAAAGAGATAATTACTTATTTAGGAGGAAATTTAATTATGCCATTAGTTAATGTTAAAGAAATGATGGAAAAGGCTAGAGATGGCCATTATGCAGTAGGTGCATTCAATATTAATAATCTTGAATGGACAAAAGCAATTCTTCAAACGGCTGAAGAGTTAAAGGCGCCTGTTATCTTAGGTGTTTCTGAGGGTGCTAACAAATATATGACAGGATATAAGGTTGTAGCAGATATGGTTAAGGCTATGATTGAAACCTTAAATATTACAGTTCCTGTTGCCTTACATTTAGATCATGGTACATATGAGGGTGCTCAAAAGGCTTTAGCTGCTGGATATTCATCTGTAATGTTTGATGGTTCACATTATGACATTGATGAAAATGTTGAAAAGACAAAAGAAATTGTAGCACTTGCAAAGAAACTAGGAGCTACTGTTGAAGCAGAGGTTGGCTCTATTGGCGGAGAAGAGGATGGAGTTACTGGACGTGGAGAGGTTGCAGATCCAGCTCAATGCAAAATGATTTCTGACTTAGGAATTGATATTTTAGCTGCTGGTATTGGTAATATTCATGGACAATATCCTGCGAACTGGCAAGGACTTGATTTTGAAACTCTTGCTAAGATTAAGGATGCATGTGGAAATATGCCACTTGTATTACATGGTGGTACAGGAATTCCTGAGGATATGATTAAAAAGGCAATTTCTTTAGGCGTATGCAAAATCAATGTGAATACAGAATGTCAGTTATCTTTTGCGGCAGCAACTCGTGCTTATATTGAGGCTGGAAAAGATAGAGAAAAGAAGGGGTTTGACCCTCGTAAGCTTTTAGCTCCAGGTGCAGATGCAATCAAGCAAACTGTTAAAGAAAAAATGGAAATGTTTGGTTGTATTGGTAAAGCAAATTAATATTTAAAATTTGGGGCGATGAAAATCGCCTCTTTAATTTGAAAGGAAGATAATATGAAAATCGCATTAATCAATGAAAATTCCCAAGCTGGAAAAAATGAATTAATCTATAATACCTTAAATTTAGTTGCAACAAAATATGGACATACTGTTGATAATTATGGAATGTTTAATGCAGAAGATAAAGCCCTAACCTATGTACAAAATGGATTACTAGCTGCAATTTTATTAAATTCAGGAGCGGCAGATTTTGTGGTTACAGGATGTGGAACAGGCAGTGGTGCCATGTTAGCTTGCAATTCCTTTCCTAAGGTATTATGTGGATTGATTGTTGATCCATCTGATGCATATATGTTTGCACAAATCAACGATGGAAATTGTGCAGCTTTCCCTTTTGCTAAAGGCTTTGGATGGGGAGCAGAGTTGAATTTGGAATACTGCTTTGAGAAGCTGTTTAATGGTCCAAGAGGGGAAGGATATCCTAAGGAAAGAGTAATTCCTGAACAAAGAAATAAAAAGATTTTAGATGGTGTCAAAGAAATTACGCATACCCCAATGCTTGAAATCTTAAAGAAAATTGATCAACAATTTTTATTAGAAACCATTGACAGACCATCCTTTAAAGATCTATTTTTTAAAAACGCAAAGGATCTAGAAATTCTTGCATATTTAAAAACCTTGCTTCATTTATAAGAAAGAGTGCATTGCCTATGAAAATAATTATTAATATGCTATCTAAGGCAGATAGTGTGGAAGGACAAGGCGTAGGAAGTGCCTATCTTGAACAGGTAAATCTAGTTAAGGAAGAATTATCAGATATTTTTGAGGTTCGTATTAATTCAAAGAAAAAGGCAGATATTGTACATGTTCATTCAGTGAATCCTAGCTTTTATTTAAGATTTAAAAAGAAAAATGGAATTCGTGTAATGTATTGTCATTTTCTTCCAGAAACTTTAAAGGGGTCTATAAAACTGCCTAAGTTATTTTTTAATATTTATTGTAAATATGTGATGTCTTTCTACAAAAAGGCAGAATATTTAGTGGTTGTTAATCCTATTTTTATTGAGGACTTAGTAAAGCTTGGTGTTAAGGAAGATCATATAAAATATATACCTAACTATGTTTCTAAAAAGCAATTCTATCCAATTCCTAAGGGACAAACCAAATCCATAAGAGAAAAATATGGCATTCCTTTAGATAAATTTGTTGTTTTGGGTTGTGGGCAGGTTCAAACCAGAAAGGGTGTTACAGATTTTGTAGAGGTTGCTAAAAATAATCCAGACATTGAGTTTGTTTGGGCTGGCGGGTTCAGTTTTAAAGCCATTACGGATGGGTATAGTGAATTGAAGAAAATATATGAAAATCCACCATATCCTAATCTACATTTTATTGGAATCATTCCTAGAACAGAAATGAATGATATTTTTAATATGTCTGATTGTTTATTTATGCCATCCTATAATGAATTATTTCCTATGTCTATCCTAGAGGCTGCATCAGCAAGCAAACCGATACTATTGAGAGATTTAGATTTATATAAAAATATTTTATGGGATAATTATCTTGTTGGAACTAGTAATCAGGAGTTTTCAGATTGTATTCGTAAGTTAGTTGAGAATCAAGCGTATTATGAGCATGCTTGCATTCTTTCGGATAACATTTCTAAATATTATTCAAAGGAAAATGTGGCCAACCTTTGGAAAGAGTTTTATCTTTCTGTTTATGAGCAACAGAAGAATATAAATAAATAAAAAAAGAGGGGTACTATTTATTTAACATTTTTCCCCTCTTTTTTTTATGAGAAAGTATAAGCAACTTGTTTTTCATAAGTTGATACTAAAAATGTAGTTCCAAAGAAATCATATTTTTTAAGATTAGAAATGTGAATAGAATAATACTTAAAGCAATTTAATTCAAAAGAAAATTGGATTATTACTAAATTTGTATTACTACCATTTTCTTGAATTTCACATATAAAATAAGCATTGCGATTGGATGTGAAAGTTTTAACAATAAAATTTTGGCTACAAATTATAGATAGTGAATTTCCTTTAGTGGTATCGTTTATACACTCTATCTCAAAATTATGTGTTGGAATTCCTGTTTGTAGACCATAAGAGGATAACTGATAATAAAAGGAATAAAGTTTATTGTCAACCAAAATTAAAGAACTATTATTTATTAAGTAATCCGATCCATTGTAATAAATTTGCTTTGCTTGACTTTGGACAATGTATTTTCCTTGAGTATCTTGGACAATAAAAGATATTGTGTCTATAATATCATCAAAATGTGTTAATAACTTAAGCTTTTCTGTTTCAATATCAACTTTAAATAAATTTGTGCCTTGGTTTGTTTCATATACGTATAGCGTATCCTGTGTAGAAAATATCTTTAAATTTTTTTGTTCTTCAAACTCCACTATTTTAAATGAACTATTTTCTAATGGAATCATATATAGTTTTGTCTGTGGATTGATAGTGATGAAACAAAAATTATTTTCAAATAGAACAATTTTAAAATCATTTTGAATTTTTGATTCACATTCAAATTCAAAACTTTTATAAAATGAAAAATCTTTATAAAAAAATATAGTATAAACATTATCTATATTTGCCATTGTATAAGAAAATTCATTCTCTATATTGATTATATCATTAGGTAAAACAAGCTCATTTTCTGTTGTATTTAATAAATCGTAGTTTTTTAAAGAATATTCTAAAGAAATGTACTCATTTTTTGGGGATGTACAAGAAGTGATTAAAGCAAGCTCTATAATAGCTCCTAAGGTAAAGACTAAAAACATGACACTAAAAATGAAAATTAATAGTTTTCTTTTATTTACCATATGTTATCAGAAATCCCCATTAAGTTATAACGCAATGTTGCTTCACCCCCACAAGCATCACCCCAGGTTGAATAACCTGCACTTTGACAAATAAAATCCACAAAAGAAAATGCCATTTTTTTTCTTAGGTATAAGTTAGGAATATTTATATTTTCATTGGTATTGGGATTTCTAGATAAAAATATAGTATAAAGACTATTTGTACATTTTTCGTTTTTGTAGGCATTATCTACTAACATACTCTTGGTTACATAATCATTAAAACCTAATATTCCATTCTCAGAATTTGTCCGACCAACCAACCTAATAAAAGATTTATATCTAAATGTATTATCAGATATAGTGTAATATGCGGCTAATGAATTGCTAAGTGAATTATCATGTTTATTTAGATATCCTAATGAGATATTATATCCATCTATATCTGCAAGGAAATCTGCCCAATTAAAAAATTTTTCTCTATCAAGCACATCGTGTTTAAAATCATTTATATCATTTATTTTGTTACATGCTATATCAGTTAATTCAGTTTGTAAATCTCCTGCCCAAGAAATCATATGACCGCCAAGCACATCTATATCATCATCACATCCATCAATGACACACATAAAATGAATTAGATCAATATTTTTTCCACTTATTGGATCAATTAAATTAATATGTGAATTAGTATCACAAACATTTCTTATTTTTTCTGTGTATGTATTTCCTAAAGAGTCTTTAATAGAATAGCTATACAAATCATTTACTTCAGAATTGTTGATAAAAGAAGCAAAATAATTTCCAAGTGTGATATTTGTTTTTGTTCCAGGAAACTTTTCTCCTTCAATCTGATTAACAAAACTTATAAATTCTTCACAATATGAGTTGCACAAATATTTAAATGCATATTGCATGACTCCAGAAGGGAAATAACTACTTGAATCAGAATAGTTTTTATTAATACATCGAATATATCCTAATGTTAAATCTCTAGAAGAAAAGGATGTTGTGTTATTTAATTTAAAACGTTCTGCATATGATTCCAATTTTTTTATCATATAAATTAAGGATTCAATTGAGTTGTCTAGAGTTCTAATAGAGTTAATTCTGTATTTATATTCTTTTGATGAGTATGAGTAATGATGAATTTCTGATGAAAAAATCCACCATCCATTTTTTTCTATTTCATCTACTACGGAGATTCCTGCCTCTTTCAAGTATGGCACAATCTCTTCGGATATTTCTACTGATACACCAATATTAAGGGTTTCAAAATCAACGTCTATATACCCACCCCCATCAACAATTTCTTTATAACTAATATCTTTAGATATGTTAGCATTAACAATCGCATTTGCATTGAAAGAAAAAAAGAATAAAAACCAGACGATGCCAACAAAACTAAGTAATATTTTTTTTCTCATTTTTAAAATTCTCCCTTTTAAAATTTAATCTAACATAATTGG
>JAIEEQ010000034.1 GCA_029067355.1 Anaeroplasmataceae bacterium
GTATTATTATGTATTCTTTTTTAGTTATCTATTTCTTATTTTAATTATAATAAACACGTTTTATATTAAAAAAAATAAGGGAACAGGCTTTGTCATTTTAATAGGATTTTTGTCATTATTATGTTTTTTCTTTTTCCCATTATTAATGACAAGTAGCTTATTTATTTCAGACGCATTAGGAAAGGGATTTGCTTCTTTGTGCGCAATTCTAGTGATTCTAAATATCACCTATTTTATCATTCAAATTGGTAAAAAAGAAACAAAAATTCATTTGGTTCCTTATACTATTTTTTTGTTAATTGCCATGTTTGTTTTAAGTTTATCTCATATGTACTTTTATTTTTTAATGTGTAGCCAAGGAACATAAATTGTTGTAGTGAAAAGTTGAAAGAAAAAGATGTTATATCCGTTTGATATCAGGAAGTCAACATAGGTGTTACTGTGTTGACTTTTTAAGTTTTCAAGCTAAAGCATTTTCAATAAAATAAATTTATAGAGTGGGATGTTTTTCTATAATATTTATGAAAAAAACTTGACTTGGTTGAAAAAAACATATATAATATTAAAATGCGATTTGTTGCTTTTTAGAAGCTTTAATGTTTCTAAAATCATAGATTTTAAAAGAAATTTCATCGCATTTTGCGATTTAAATACATTTTTCGTGGGGATCACAAAGAAGGTTTAAGAGACAGCCGGATTGCGTTATACGAAGCCGTAGGGTAGTCTCAATACTTAGAAAGGGAAAGATTTATGAATTACAAAAATGTAAACTATGGTAAAAAATCTGTAAGAAGAAATTATTCTAAGATTCGTACAGAAGTAGAATTGCCAGACTTAATTGAGATTCAAACAAAATCCTTTGACTGGTTTGTGAATGCAGGACTTGAAGAATTATTTAAGGATATTTCTCCCATCACTTCCTTCAATGGAGATTTAAAGTTATCCTTTGGAGAACATCATTTTGAGAATCCTAAGTTTTCAATTGTTGACTGTAAGCTAAGAGATGTTAATTATGCTCGTCCACTTAAGGTAAATGTTCGCTTAGAGAATGCACAAACTGGTGAGGTTTTAGAACAGGAATTATTTATGGGAGATATTCCATATATGACGCCTGTTGGAACATTCATAATTAATGGTGCTGAACGTGTTATTATTTCTCAGATTGTTCGCTCCTCTGGTGTTTATTATGCAAAGGAAATTGATAAGAAAACAGGAGATACAAAATATACAGGTACAGTTATTCCTACACGTGGTGCTTGGATTGAATATGAAATGGGTTCAAAAAATGTTTGGTATGGGAAGCTAGATCGTTCTAAAAAGATTCCATTAACTACGGTACTTCGTTCTTATGGTTTGTCAACAAATGAGCAGATTATCAATTTGTTTGGCGATAGTGAAAATATGCAAGCAACCTTTGAAAGAGATGTTACGACAAACTCTGAGGAGGCAGCAATAGAGGTTTATTCTAAATTGCGTCAGGGTGAAAAGGTTCCCGTAGAAGGAGCAAGAGCCTTAATTGTTCAGCGCTTATTTGATGATCGTCGCTATGATTTACAAAAGGTTGGACGTTTCAAATATAATGTCAAGCTAGATGTTTTACAGCGTGCGAAAGGCTTAGAGCTTGCACAGGATGTAGTTGCAAAAGAGGATATCTGTGATGAAGAGGGAAATGTACTTTTCAAAGCAGGAACTATGATTGCAAAATATGGTGATGTAATTGCTGGTGATGTTCTTGAACATTTAAAGCTTGCGCGTTCTGCATTCCGTGAAAAGTTAGATTTAGGAAATACCCTTTGTGAAGATCCATATAATGAAATTTTAAGAGTTACTGTGGTTCGCCATGATGAATCTCACGAAGTTAAAATTATTGGTAATGATCAAAGAGAAGATTCTTTACATATTACGATGTCTGATATCATTGCCACTGCAAGCTATTATTTGAACTTATATCAAAATGTTGGTACATTAGATGATATTGATCACTTAGGTAACCGTCGTTTAAGATTAATTGGTGAATTATTAAAGAACCAATTTAGAATTGGTTTTGCTAAATTAGAAAAGAATATTTTAGATCGTATGTCAACAGTAGAGGTACATGAAGCAACTCCTCAAAATCTAATTAATATTAAACCATTGACATCTTCTTTAAAGGAATTCTTTGGTTCTAGCCAGTTGTCTCAGTTTATGGATCAGATTAACCCATTAGCTGAGATTACTCAAAAACGTCGTATTTCAGCTTTAGGTACAGGTGGTATTGCCCGTGATCGTGCAGGTGTAGAGGTTCGTGATGTTCACAATTCTCATTATGGTCGTATGTGCCCTATTGAAACACCAGAAGGTCCATCTATTGGTTTGATTACTTCTTTAGCAACCTATGCTAAGGTCAATGAATATGGATTTATTGAGACTCCTTATTTTGCTGTGAAGACAGATACACAAGGAAAAAAATATGTATCTAATGAAAAGGTTTATCTTTCAGCAGATAAAGAAGAGGGGCTAGTAATTGCTTCTGCTTCAACTAAATTAGATGCTGAAGGACATATCATAGATGAGAAGGTTATTGGTCGTCGTAATGGAGAAACAGAAATGGTTGATCCAGATGAAGTAGACTATATGGACGTTTCTCCTAAGCAAATTGTTTCTGTTGCTGCTGCATGTGTTCCATTCCTAGAGCATGATGATGCGACTCGTGCACTAATGGGCGCAAACATGCAACGTCAGGCAGTTCCTATTATTAATCCTGAAAGTCCTATTGTTGGAACAGGTATGGAATACAAGGCGGCTAAGGACTCAGGTTCAGCATTAATTGCTACTATGCCTGGAGTTGTTCAGTACGTTGATTCCAAAAAGATTATAGTAAAAGAAGATAGTGGTGAATTGCATCGCTATGATTTATATCAATTCTTACGTTCTAACTCTGCAACAGCAATTATGCAACGTCCTATTGTGACACCTGGTGAAAGAATAGAACGTGGTGATATTATTGCAGATGGACAGTCTATGAAAAATGGAGAACTTGCCTTAGGTCGTAATGTTCGCATTGCCTTTATGACGTGGGAAGGATACAACTTTGAGGATGCTGTCATTATGAGTGAGAAGATGGTATATGATGATGTTTACACCTCTATTCATATTGATGAATTCTCAGTAGAATGCCGTGATACAAAATTAGGTAAAGAAGAGTTTACTTATGAAATTCCAAATGTCAAGGAAGAAACTAAGAAAAATTTAGATGAGCGTGGTATTGTAATTCCGGGCACTGAGGTTAAGGAAGGAGATATCCTTGTTGGTAAGATTACACCTAAGGGAGTTACTGATCCAACACCTGAGGAAAGATTACTTCTTGCTATCTTTGGTGAAAAGAGTAGAGATGTACGTGATACTTCCTTACGAGTTCCACATGGTGGTGGAGGTGTTGTTCAATCTATCCAGCACTTCTCTAAGGCTAAGGGTGATGATTTGGCCCCTGGTGTCAATGAGGTTGTTCGCATCTATATTGTTCAAAAGCGTAAAATTCAAGTTGGAGATAAAATGGCTGGTCGTCATGGGAATAAGGGTGTTATTTCTAACATCTTGCCTTTAGAGGATATGCCATTTACAGCTGATGGTCATCCAATTGATATTATGCTGAATCCACAGGGTGTGCCTTCTCGTATGAATATCGGTCAGGTACTTGAGCTTCATTTAGGTATTGCTGCAAAGAAGCTTGGAATCAAAGTTGCAACACCAGTATTTGATGGTGCTACAATTGAGGATATTGAAGCTATTATGGCTGAAGCTGGTATGAACAAGGATGGTAAAGAGGTTTTATATGATGGTAGAACAGGAGAGCCATTTGAAAATAAGATCACAGTAGGTATTATGTATTTCGTTAAGCTTAGCCATATGGTTGATGATAAACTACATGCTCGTAATGTTGGACCATATACCCTTGTTACACAACAGCCTATGGGTGGTAAAGCTCAAAATGGTGGACAGCGTTTTGGTGAAATGGAGGTTTGGGCTCTTGAAGCTTATGGTGCTGCAAACACATTGCGCGAGATGCTAACCGTTAAATCAGATGATTTAGTGGGTAGAGATCGTGTGTTTGATGCTATTGTTGATGGAAAGCCTATTCCAGAATCCTCTATTCCAGAATCCTTCAGAGTGTTAACTCGTGAGTTACAGGCTTTAGGTATTCATGTTGAGTTAATGAATGATAAGGATGAAAATGAGGTTAATCGTTCAATCGTTGATTTAAAAATAAGAGATACGGTTCGTTAATGGAGGGAAAACAATGAGTACACAATATAAATATATTAAAATTGGTTTAGCCTCTCCAGAAGAAATATTATCATGGTCCCATGGTGAGGTTTTAAAGCATGAAACTATTAATTATCGTACACTAAAGCCTGAACAGGATGGATTATTCTGTGAAAAAATCTTTGGTCCTATGAAGGATTATCAGTGTTCTTGTGGAAAATCAAAAAGAAATACTGATAAGGGGAAAATTTGTGAAAAATGTGGAGTTGAGATTACAGAATCTAAAGTTCGTAGAGAAAGACTAGGACATATCTCTTTGGCTAGTCCAGTTGTTCATACATGGTTTTTAAGAAATAGCACTTCTCCACTGGCTACACTTTTAGATATAAAGACAAAGGATTTAGAGGAGATTGTATATCTTGCTTCTTACATTGTTATCTCTGCGGATAAGGATACAGGATTAGTTAAAAAACAAATTCTTACAGAGGCAGAATATTCTGTAAAGAGTGAGCAATATCCTTCTAAATTTAAGGCTTTAACAGGTGCTGAGGCTGTTAAAACATTATTAAAGGAAATTGATTTAGAAAAGGAAGAAAAAATCTTAAGAAGAAAGCTTAAGACTTCCTCTAAGCAACGTCGTGATCGTGTCATTAAGCGTTTAGAGGTAATTGAATCTTTCTTACAATCTGATAATAAACCAGAATGGATGATTTTGGAGGTATTACCTGTAATACCACCTGATTTACGTCCAATGGTTCAATTAGAGGGTGGTCGTTTTGCAACTACTGATTTGAATGACTTATATCGTCGTATTTTAAATCGTAATAATCGTTTAAAAAAGCAGTTTGAGCAAAATGCACCACATCTAATCACAAAAAACGAAAAGCGTATGCTTCAAGAAGCGGTAGATGCTTTAATTGATAACTCTAAGCGTGGCAAAAAAGCTGTTGTGGAAAAGAATCATCATTTAAAGAGCTTATCTGATATGCTTCGTGGTAAGCAGGGGCGTTTCCGTCAAAATCTATTGGGTAAACGTGTAGATTATTCAGGACGTTCAGTTATTGTCGTTGGTCCATCCCTAAAGATGTATCAATGTGGTATTCCAAAGGAGATGGCATTAACTCTATTTAAGCCATTTGTTTTAAGAGAACTAATTAAAGCTGGTAATAGTATTGCGGTTGCATCTAAGGCTTGTGATAACCAAGATGATAGCGTATGGTCTATCCTAGAAGAGGTTATCCGTGAGCACCCAGTATTATTAAACCGTGCACCTACACTTCACCGTTTAGGTATTCAAGCGTTTGAGCCTGTGCTAATTGAAGGTAAGGCCATTCGTCTTCACCCACTTGTATGTACGCCATTTAATGCTGACTTTGATGGTGACCAAATGGCAGTGCATGTTCCGTTATCCTTAGAAGCACAGGCAGAGGCACGTTTGTTAATGCTTGCTTCTAATAATATTTTGAATCCTAAGGATGGTAAACCAGTTGTTACACCTTCTCAGGATATGATTTTAGGTAACTACTATTTAACTCTTGAAAGAGCTGGTAGACCAAATGAAGGTCATTTCTATAAGGATTTTGATGAAGCTTATATGGCTTACAAGAATGACAACATCACCTTACACACCCGTATTTTTGTTGATCCTTCTTATTTGCCAGCGGAGAAATTCGCGAAGAGTAAAGGACATGGAAAATATTTATTTACTACATTAGGAAAAATGATTTTTAATAGCATTTTGCCTGATGAATTTCCATATTTAAATGAGCCAACAGAGGAAAATCTTTGTGTTGCAACGCCTAGTAAATATTTCTTAGATTCAAAAAATCCAGAAAATACATATGAGGCATTGCTAGCTCGTGAAGAGGTACAGCCTTTTAAGAAGAAGAATATTGCTAGAATTATTGCGGAGGTATTCAAGAGATTCCAAATTACAGAAACCTCTAAGATGCTAGACCGTATTAAGGATTTAGGCTTTAAGTATTCAACAATAGCAGGTTTGACAATATCAGCAGCAGACGTTTTGGATTATCAAGGTAAGCAAACACGTATTGCAGAAGCTGATAAGAAAATTGATGAAATTACCCTAATGTATGATTTAGGACAATTAACCAATAAAGAGCGTAAAAAGCTAGTAGAAAAGGAATGGAGCGATGCTCGTAATGAGATTCAGGATGGTCTATGGGCGGAATTATCTAAACAAAAGGATAATCATATCTTTATGATGGCTGATTCAGGATCTCGTGGTAATGCTTCAAACTTTGCACAGCTTGCAGGTATGCGTGGACTTATGGCTAACACAGCAGGAGAAACCATTGAGGTTCCAGTTAAAGCAAACTTCCGTGAAGGATTAACAGTATCTGAATTCTTTATTTCCACCCATGGTTCAAGAAAGGGTTCTACTGATACAGCATTGAAGACAGCAGAATCTGGATATTTAACTCGACGTTTAGTTGACGTTTCTCAGGATGTTATTATATCTACTGTGGACTGTGGTACTGAAAAGGGTATGATTGTTGAGGATATTGTTGATGATGGTGGTAAGACGGTTGTTGCAGTTGCAGATCGTGTTATTGGACGTTTTGCAGCTAAAGACTTAATTCATCCAGAAACAGGAGAATTAATTTGTAAAAGAAATGAATTGTTTACAGAGGAAATGGCTAGTGTTATTGCGAATGCAGGTATCAAATCTGTTGCGATTCGTACAAATCTAACCTGTGATGCAAAATCTGGTGTTTGTATGATGTGCTATGGACGTAACCTTGCAACCAATAAGGTTGTTGAGGTGGGTGAGGCTGTTGGTACAGTAGCTGCTCAATCAATTGGTGAGCCAGGTACACAGTTGACCATGCGTACCTTCCATACAGGTGGTGTTGCATCAGCAGAGGATATTACACAAGGTCTTCCACGTGTTCAGGAATTATTTGAGGCACGTAAGCCTAAAGGTAAAGCAACCATTTCTGAGATTGATGGTGTTGTTGATGCTATTGAAAAAACCAAGAATGGATTAGCAATAACCATTCATAATGATGCTGAAGAAAAAATATATACTGTGGATGCAACCTCTGAGCTTTTAGTTCGTGAAGGAAGTACAATTCGTCGTGGAGAAAAGCTGATGAAGGGTTCTATTCATCCAAAAGAGTTATTGCGTATTAAGGATGCTGAGGCTGTTCAAAAATATATTGTTGAAGAGGTTCAAAAGGTTTATCGTTCTCAATCCGTAGAAATTTCTGATAAGCATATTGAGATTATTGTAAGACAAATGATGCGTAAGCTTATTGTTGTTCAGGAAGGAGATACAAGTTTACTTCCAGGAAGAGATGTATCTATCAATGAGTATAGAGATGCTTGTGCAGACGTCTTTAAAAATGGTGGGGTTCTTCCAACAGCTAAACCTTTATTACTTGGTATAACAAAGGCTGCATTAGCATGTCAATCCTTCCTATCTGCATGTTCCTTCCAGGAAACTACAAGAATCTTAACTCAGGCTGCAATTCAGTCTAAGGTAGATTATCTTGTTGGATTAAAGGAAAATGTTATTATTGGTGGTTTAATTCCAGCAGGTACAGGAGTTCTTGAAGAAAATGCATTTGAATGTGAGCATCGTCCAGCAGATGAAAATATTTACCAAGAAATCAATGAAGTAATTTCTCAGTCAAAAGAAGAAGATTTTGAAGAAGAGGATGAACTTCTTGATGATGAAGATTTAGGAACTGATGATTATTTAGATGAATTAGATGCATCATTAGATGAAGACGAGATAGAAGAATAAGCATTATGGGAAGGATAGTATCCTTCCCTTTTGTTTAATTAAAAGGAGAAGAATTAGATGTATAAAATTATAGAAACAAATAATTGGAATCGAAAAAAGCAGTTTGAATGGTTTAATAGTTTTTCAAATCCTTGTTATGGAATTACAATAGATGTAGATGTTACTGAAATTGTTCTATTTTCAAAGGAAACAAAAACTTCATTTTTTATTAACTTTCTCTATGTTATCATGAAATCTCTAAATTCAGTTGAGGAATTACGATTGCGCTATATTAACAATGAGGTACGGTTGTATGATTTGATACATCCTACCTATACTGTAATGACAAAGAGCTCAGTTTTTGAAAACTGCAAAAACCAAATGGAGGAGTCATATTCTTTATTTTATGCTTCCTGTCATCAGACGATTGAATCTGCAAAAAAACAAACTATGGTTCAGGAGGGCTACAATGATAAAGACAATTATGATGTTTATTATATAACCTGTTTGCCTTGGATTTCCTATACGGCAATGACACACCCAATCCCTGAAAACAATTTAGAATCCTGTTCAGTTCCAAGAATATGCTTTGGAAAGTATGAAGAAGTAGAGGGACGCTATCTGTTAACGTTTAACTTAACTGTATCACACGCTTTAGTTGATGGATATCCTTGTTCTAAGGCCTTGAATTATCTTAAAGAAAATTGCTTGAAGGCAAGGGATATTTTAAAATAAATTGAGGTATTTTCTTTTTTAAAATATTATGCTAGAATAGGGCATATAAGGAGGAATCATTATGGCTAAGGATACAGATATAGCTTTAAGAAATCAAGTGATTTACCAGGTTTTCCCAAGACAACATTCTGCATCAGCAGATTTTAAAGGTCTAATTGCCGATTTAGACCGGATTCAGGATTTGGGTGTGGACATCCTTTATCTTTTACCCATTCATCCCATTGGTGAGAAAAATAAAAAAGGAAGCATAGGATGTCCATATTCTATACAGGATTATCGTAAAATTCATCCTGATTTAGGAACGTTAAAGGAATTTATGGAGCTAATAGAAGAAGTTCATAATCGAAAAATGAAATTGATGATAGATGTTGTTTTTAATCATACCTCTAAGGATTCTCACATTCTAACTACACACCCAGAATGGATGTATCAAAAAAATGGGAAATTTAGTGGAAAGGTAGGAGAGTGGTGGGATGTTACTGATTTAGATTTTTCAAATTTAGATTTGAGAAAAGAACTCATTAGAACTTTAAAATATTGGGCTAAATTAGGAGTTGATGGATATCGATGTGATGTAGCCTCTTTAATCCCTCTAGACTTTTGGATTGATGCAAGAAAGGAATTAAAAAAGATTAACCCTAATTTTATTCTACTTGCAGAATCTATTGATGTTGAATTTGTAAAGCATATTCGAGATTTAGGCTTTGAAGCTGTGTCAGATGGTGAACTTTATGAGGCCTTTGATATGGAATATGATTATGATATTTGGAAATACTATGAGCACTATTTGGTGAATCAAGAAGGACTTCATGATTGGATAGTAGCTTTAAAAAGACAAGAGGGAATCTATCCTAAAAACTATATTAAGATTCATTGTTTAGAAAATCATGATCGGAAGCGTGCTGCAATGTTCATTAAGGATGGGGTGCGATTAAGAAACTTAAATGCTTTAATTTATTTTCTAAAAGGAACAACCTTTATTTATGCAGGACAAGAAGCGTGTGATGATAAGCTGGAAAGTCTGTTTGAGCTTGATCCAATAGATTGGTCTACTCTAGGAAAGTATAATATGACAGATCTGATGAAACGTTGCTATCAAATCAAAAAAGATCCAATTTTTATAGAAGGTGTATATACTCTTTATGAGGAGGAAGTAGAAGCTGTTCATATAACTTATAAAACCTCAAATAGGATAGTAGAATGCATATTTAATGTGGGAAATGTGAATGGAAGCATTCCATCCGTTTTATCTGAAGGAATTTATAATAATATGATTAATGATGAAAAAGTAGAAGTTAAAGAAGGCAAAATCATAGTAGGAGCAGATCCTATTATAGTGGAATATAAAAATAAATAAGGAACTCTTGGTTTTATTTTTTAATTTTAAAAATAACCTAAAAGGGTTATAATATATAACTTTTAAATTGCGGAGCAGTATTGGAAGAAAAAAATAATATAGGTTTTGATTTATATAACTATGATAAAAGTGTTAGATTGTCTAATAAAGATGAGGGCATACCTGTTTGCAAAATATAAAGATATATTGAATATAATTTTTTCTGGTAATGATGTGTTAGACAGGGAACACTTTTTCCAAATTAGATTTGAACATAACTTATGGTGTGCTATATAAAGAAATAAACTTCTAATCTCTTACAAAGGAGTAGTAGACTACTTTTCTCTAAATGAGCCAGCAAGAGAAGTTCACAATAAAACAGCGGCTGCAATGATGCAGTCGCTGTTTTGTCCAATATAATAGGTAATAGCTCTTTATTTATGATTAAATCAAAAAGCTTGGATTTATTATAAAATGGCACCCGGTACGAGATTCGAACTCATAATTTAATCTTAGGAGGATTACGTTATATCCATTTAACTAACCAGGCAGGCATTCATTATTATACCAAAATATTATGAATTTGGCTATATTGAAGTGAAAAAAACAATAAAATAAAGAGAATTCTTGTTTGTATAACACACAAAGTCTAGTGTTTTCTCGTTGTTTTCTGCTCTCGTTTAAAATGTTGTTTTTATAAAAATAAATTGAAATTTCAATATAT
>JAIEEQ010000035.1 GCA_029067355.1 Anaeroplasmataceae bacterium
AATCCTGTCCGAGTCGCCATTTTTTATATATTAGGTAATTAAAAGACCTTGAGTAAGGATATTTATACTTGTCCTACCTTCAAGGTCTTTTCTATTTATTTGATTTAATTCTTATATATTACAAGTAATCCATATACTCTTTGTAGTTTGTGAATCCAAGCCTGTTCATTTCTTCTTTGACTTTCTTATATTCGTTGACTGAATCATCATTGTGATTGGATCCGCCTTTTATCATAATTATATCCATAATTTGTTCTGCTTGTGTATTACTTCCTTTTAGAACATACGCATAAATGGCTGAAGTTGTGGATGGCTTGGAATGTTCAGTTCCTACCATAACTAAGACTTTTTATGTAGTGTTTTTACTACATATTATTGTTTAGAGTTTAGGCTGTTCATTGGTGTTCTTCCAGAAAAGAAAATATTTTTATTAAGTTTTTTTATAATCATTCCCCTACTCTTACAGGAATTTAAATTTTTTTACCTATGAATTATAAAAAGTCATTCAATATAATGAAAAATTAGTAATTCCTTATGTCAATGACAGATAAAGTATGTAGTTAGTTATAGGGAAAAAGCCTTAGGTCTTCTTCTTGTAGTATTGAGCCTGATCCTAGTTCTTCTTATTTACTACTTAGTATAAAAAATAGTCCTCCACCCCCATTAGAGTTTTGACTGTGATTTTCTTAAAAGGAAAATCATTGGAACTAAAGTTCCTTTTAATTATATAAGAAAATGCCCTTAACGAATTACTTGAAGTAATACATTAAGGGCTGAAATAAACTATTTTGATAAAAAATGTTTCTAGTTGAATCGTCTTTTATTTATCTTCTGCGAATAAATAGGATAACAAACCACCACTATTTATTAATTGTTTACATTTAGAACAAGATGCTGTACCGCCAATGGATACCATACCTACACATGCTTCCGTTTTGGAATAACCACAACTCCAGATTGCATTATGTGTTCTTCCATCACCACGAGATTTATACGAAAACACATATCTATGATCTATTGCTATACTATAACCACAATCACTGCATACATTAAATCCATTTTTCTCATAAAAATTATATTTTACAAAAGATCTACATATATGATTACAAGTTTTAGAACCACATGGACAGACTGTTCCTGTGCAACCATTGTGAGTCCACCTATAATTATTACTACATACAGGGTTCAAAATAATTATCAAATCAAATTTAATTATCTATCACATACAACCTCCCATTCAATAAAGATTTAAAATATGCACTATATTGTCCATTTTCATTCTTTTTAAACTCCACTACTATACCTAAAGTTTCTTCTCCTATCAAAGGATCGCTATTAGATCCTAATAAAAACTCCTTATCCATCCCCCCCACTTAATTCTATTTCTTGAATCATTGTATCAAATTTATAATATAGATTTGAAGAGAATTAAAATTTTTTAGAAAATATAATTAATGTATAAATAAAACCTTATAAATATAGTAATAATTGCTAGAAGATGTTTTATCAAATTCTGAAATTGAGTTGAATTTAGTATAAATATGTGCAACTGATATACTATCATTATAGATAAATCCGCTATCAATTTTAGATGTCGTTCCAACTTCTGAATTTTTAAACATATAGTATCTAGTAATATTTGATTCAAATTTATAAAGCAAATAAGTTGGATCCGTTATATCAGAATTGGTTGCTTTAGCTAAATTAAAGTTTTTATCAGTATCTCCATTTTGATAATGTACTACTGCATAATTAGATGGCAAAGTGAATACTTTATAATTATCAGCTTTTTCTATACCACTTGTTTTTTTTCCACTAAAAAAATGATCTTGAGATTCTAAAACTCTAAATTCTGGTGTATTAAAATCTACTATCCCATTTAAATGTTCTGCGAATCCTTCTATTGGATATATATCTCCTAAATAAGAAACCAAATATAAATTAGAAACATTACGGAAATCAACAAGTCCATCGCTATTAGCTTTAATGTAAAGATCCCATCTTTCATACTTTGATCCGCCATTAATTATAAAATTTCCCATTCCCTTTTCATGTAATGTGGCTTCTATCCCAGTGTAAGCAATAGTTGTTTTTCCTCCACCACCAATGCCACTATCATCAGTAAAAGTAAAATCTTTACCTGGTACCGCATTAGCCTCATAGGAATTTGCAACAACAATTAAAAATGAAACCATAAACACTAAAAAACAAAATATTTTTTTCATAATATGCCTCCTTTATTTTATTATAAAAACTACTTCTCCATTATATATTAACATGAAAAATTTCAATTTGATAAATCTTTATTTTAAATTTGTCCTAAAAGACGAATTACCATTTTAAAGTTATTATTGACAGAATATTATGCCTGACTCCTTATAATTTTTTTAGTTTTCTAACTAACTTCAGAATCGTAAATAACTATTATTAAAAAGATTAAAGTTCAGAGTTTACATGAGAAATTACTTTTTTAACCTTTCTTGTCCCCTTTGCTACTTATTTATTGCCATTTAACTATATCTTATTCAACCCGAATTGTTTGAATGGGTGATTTTTTAGACACGTTAAAAATTGGAATAAAAATAGAAAGAAAGCATGATACAAAACTAATTAAAAATAAAAATAGACTTGTTAAGAAATTAAATTGATAAACATTCGTATTAAGAAGATATGCCTTTTTTATTCCATTGCTGATAATAAAAATAAAAATGAAAGTTCCAATCATTGAAAGTATAAAATTTATAAAAGCAATTAAAAATCCTTCACAGCCAAATATTTTAAAGATATCACTACCTCTAGCACCTAAGGCACGTAAAATTCCCATTTCTTTTACTTTGTGACTGATAGATAAATTAATATAATTAAATAAAAGCAAGCTTGAAAACACAATTAAAACTAATCCTGCTATTCCACCAATCATTTTATATGATGCCATCAAGGTGTCTACATCCTTAATCCAATCATCTGTTGTATTAGTTAACTGATATTGAGTATTATCATCACTCAAATTTTCTAAATACTTTATTATACTTAATAATTGTTTCTTGTCCTTTGGCATTTGACCAACAATGCAATCATATCCTTGCCCAGTCTCATCAGAAAATTTATACAATAAATCCATTCCACTTTGAGCTACAAAACCTACACTATGTATGCTATTATTTTGATAAGAACGAAAGAGCCTTTGAGCATCCCTTAATTCTGGTTTTTGATCATTATATAAGAATAATTCCTCATCACTTACAAAATCAATTTCAGTGTCGATGATACCACACACAACATATTCAACAATAATATTAGAATTTCTATATTTAGGAATTTCTATGGTTTTTCCAAGCATATCTTTTTCTTGAAGAATTGTTTCCTCTATACCATTATCACCATATAGGTAACCATATTTTACAAATGTTTCAAAAAAATACCTTGTAATTAAAATTTCATTTGCCTTCGTAGGAATATCTCCATATATATTATATCCTAAACTTTCCTGAATCACTGAATTGATAATGGTTATACCACTCAAAGAAAATAAACTT
>JAIEEQ010000036.1 GCA_029067355.1 Anaeroplasmataceae bacterium
GTTGGATAAAACCAAAAGCTGATACATCCACTATTTTCATAATACTTAGTTGCTGGCGGATTATAACTCATTGGATTAGATAACCCACAGGTTACACAAGGAATCACTCCTAATCTAGTGTATGTAAGCTTAGTTTCGCTATTTGTTTTATAATTGTAGGGTTTGCAAATATAAGATGAGTTTTTTAAATCAGCACTACCATTAAATATAGTTCCTAAAAAATCTTTATTTCCTTGTAAATATCCAATTAAGTTATCTGGACTAAAGCCCTTAGATCTTAAAATACTATCAAATGATTCATATATTGTAGTAGAACCCAATTTTCTTTTTCTTTGATTTACAAATCCTAGACTATCGTAGCTATATTCAAGGTTTGCACCATTTTCAATTACTTCTATAATTTTGCCATCATTATCATATTTGTAGCTCTTAAGAATATTTCCAGATCTGTCTTTGACTTCTTTTATCTGATCATAATTATCATAACTATACTGATAGTTTAATATTCCGTTAATTTTAATTTCTTTAATATTATGCTTTGTATTATAGATAAAATCAAAGGAATCTCCACTTTCTCCATACTTCTGATGCGTAATTAATCCTGTTGCTGAATCGTAAATAAAGCTTACTAGCTGTGTTCCATTCATAGAAATAGAATCTAAATTGTTTCTTGTATCATACCCAAAGGAATAATTTGTTCCATCTGCTAATGTGGCTTGGATTAGCTTGTTTTGTGAATCATAAGTATAGTCTATCATAACATGATTATTAAACATAATTCTTTTGAGATTATCAAATGCGTCATAGCTGTATTCTGTTGTACATGATAATGCATCAGTTATCTTTTTGATTTTACCAAAAGAATCATAAATATACTTTGTGCTATTCCCTAATTCATCCGTTTCACTTGAAACAAATCTTCCATTGCTATTATAGGCCTTCATTGTTTCAAGACGTTTTGTCCCACTAGCATTAGCCACTACACTTCTTGTAACATTATTTTTAGAATCATGGAGGTTTTCTAATTTGCCTCCAAAAGCCGTAGTAGCTCTGTTTAGGTTTCCTTTATCATCATACTCATAATTATAAAGAGTTGAATCCTTTCCTACTGAGCTTGTTTGTAATCCTCTAGAGTTGTAAACATTTGACACTGTTCCTTTTCCACTTTCAGTACCCGTCACATTGCCATTCTCATCATACTGGTAAAATGAGCCAAAATCTTTTTTTAATAACTGAATTCCACCGATTTCAATTTCTGCATTTCCTGTTAAAGTGATCGTCAACGTAATCATTGAATAGCTCTTCAAAGCCATAACACCTAGAGTCATCATATCAAAATTATCATCAACAACAGTTTTCTTAAATTCATCTGAATCCTTTCCGTCTGCGGTTAAAGTTACTTTCACTTTAGATGAACTAGTAAATGCTGTTTTTTGTTTTCCCCAAATTACTGCAGTTATATTATCACTACCTAACCCTTCTGTTGAAAAAGTATAGGTTAAACTCCCTGTTCCTTTAACTTCATATACTGTTCCTAATACACCTGATAACACAGGATCATTTATAGTTGCTTCTTTTGTTGTAATCCCACTAGTCTTTGTAAACATAAAAATAGTAGGAGTAGACAAGGTAGGTAATTTTTTCTTTGTAGGAATCGTTGAACTTTGAGAGATTAATCTCTTTGTCGTTTCATCATATTCTGTTTCAATAGCATTACCATCCTCATCAATTTCAAATAATGGAAAGTTATTATTGTCAAAATAAAAATATACCTTTCTTCCATCATTATCAGTAAGAGTTGTTCTTCTATCCTCATAAGCAATACTTGTTTGAACTGCGTTATTAGTATCATCATTAATGACCTCAGTTATTTTTGTTACACAATTGCTTGTGAAAGTATATGTGAAATAATTTTTTGATATCTCATCTTTAACAGTAATTTCATTACTAGAATAGGTTATAGATAAATACTTCACTAATCTGGATTCCTTATAATATTTTACAGCGGTCAATCTTTGATTCAAGTCATAATCAAAATCTATATCACCAAGGGTTGTTCCATTCTGTGTATAGGTTGCCCTTGTCTGTACTCGATCCGTTTCACTAAAGGTTACTTTTGCTCCTTCCCCATTGTCCATATTCAGACCTTCTAGGGTTGTTCTAAAGCTGTTAACCTTCTGCATAGACGTTATATAATATGTATACTTTTCGTCAAAATCCATGCAATTCCCTTGCTGATCCTTCATCGTATAGGTGTCATAATCTCCTTCTCCTGGCAGATATACACTATCTTTACTTATCACCAATCCTGTTTCAACACTATAATATTTCCCATCACTTCTTTTTTCATATTCTAACGTACTTCCATCAGCTTCTGTGACTTCTATTTTTGTTGAGTTTACCTCCTTAATATCATAATATACACTTGGTCTAAATCCCTTGCCAAACGCACCAATTTTATCTTTATCCTGATTATTCCATATCAAGCTTAATTCCATTGGATTTGGTCCTAGAGTAGTAAACAATGGTATTATTAGATGCATATTGGCATCCTCTTTATTTACATTTACAAATCCCTTTGCAACATCACCAATCGTCTGGCTGATTTGTTTGGTATAGCTTTTTAAGCCTTTGTTCCCCATTTTTATTTCCTTCTTTCTTCTATTTTTTATTTAAGATCTTAAATTTGTGATTAGGTGCGACCTAATTCAATTTCATTGTAACGCCTTATTCAAAAAAGAAAATACCCCAAATTGGGGTATTGACAAAGGAGGCATTTTGTAGTAATGAGGAGTTTATAACAACTTATAAAATTACTAAAAAAAATAAAAAGATCTCAAAATCGAGAATTTTTGAGACCCTTTGTTTCTTATACAATTTCCAAAATGCAAAATTAACGCTTTGAGAATTGTGGAGCACGACGTGCTTTCTTTAAACCATACTTTTTACGCTCTTTACAACGTGAATCACGTGTAATCATGCCAGCTGGCTTTAATGTTGCACGATAATCAGGATTAACCTCCATTAAAGCACGAGCGATACCTAAACGAATTGCTCCTGCCTGTCCAGTTAAGCCTCCACCATAAACGTTAACTAAAATATCAAACTTACTTGCTGTTTCTGTCATTTCTAGTGGTTGTAGTACATCTAGACGAATTGCTGCTGAAGGAATATATTCCTCGAATGGACGCCCATTTACAGTAATTGTTCCCTTGCCTGAACGTAAATATACTCTAGCTACTGAGCTCTTACGACGTCCTGTTCCATGATATTGAACTAAATTCTTTGCCATTAACCTTTTCCTCCTATTCTGCCTTTACTACGAATTCTACTGGTTTTTGAGCAGTATGTGGATGTGTTGCTGAAGCATACACATATAATTGCTTTCTCATTTGATCTCCTAGCTTTGTGTGTGGTAACATACCATAAATTGCATGTTCAACCATTCTAGTAGGATACTTTGCCATTACTGTTTCAGCAGTAAGGGTTCTTAAACCACCATTATATTCAGAGTGATTGTGATAAAGCTTATCCTGCCACTTATGACCAGTTAAAACGATTTTGTCAGCGTTGATTACGATGACATTATCTCCGCAGTTTACATGTGGAGTATAGGTTGGCTTATGCTTCCCTCTTAATAAAGAAGCTACTACAGTTGCTAAACGTCCTAATGTTACACCAGCTGCATCTACAACATACCAACCATGTTGTATAGTTTGATTGTTTGCCATGAAAGTATTATTCATTGTTTTTTCCTCCTAAATTATATTCATAATATAGGGCAATTGTGGATAATTGCTTAAAAATGTACCATTAAACATTTTATAAAATTTTCATTGCGTTGTCAAGTTTTTTTGTAAGACTAGAAATATATTTTTATAAACTGATTTAGCTATCCATAAGATAAATCAGAAATTTCTATTAAAAAAATACTCGCGCGCTAACTCTTTGCCTCCCTGTTTTTGAATTACTCCATCAGATACAATAAGCGCTCTATCACATAGTGCTTCAGCACAACGCATATCATGTGTTATTGTAATCATTGTATTTTCACAGGCGTTATGTAATTCGTCTAAAATCTCTACAAGTTCACATAAGCCTTTATAATCCTGTCCCACCGTAGGCTCATCTAACAAAAGAACCTTTGGCTTTCCTGCAGCAACCGCTGCAATTGAAACTCTTCTCTTTTGTCCCTCGCTTAAGGATTGGGGATGTCTTTTTCGTAAATGCTCCAGCTTAAATATTTTTATCATTTCTTCTGCATAGTCTTTACTAGCTGCATTAAAATATATTTCTTTCTCAACCGTAGGCATAAATAGTTGATAGTTTGGATTTTGATATACTACTCCAATCGTCTTATACCATTTGGTTTTACTAGACTTTGATAGAACGGTTTGACGAATGGTTCCACTTGTTGGTTTATTCAATTGAGCAAGCAAACGCATAAGTGTTGTTTTACCACATCCATTTTCTCCAAGCAAAAGTAATCTTTCTCCTTCATAAATAGAAAAACTAATATCCTTTAATATCTCTTTTTTGTTTAATGAAAAAGCAACATGATTTAATTCAAAAGCGCCTCTTCCAACTTCATGCTTGAAGGAACGATCTTCAATTACTATTGCCTGTGATTGCAAATATTCTTGTTTATCCTTTACCTCTGTTACAATCCCCTCTCTTATATTCCAAACAGAATCAACAAAAGGTAAAACCATATCCAAACGATGTTCTACAACCAAAACAGCATAGCCTGCCTTTGCAAGTGTACATAAGGTGTCCATCAACAAGCTTGCACTTTTGATATCAAGATTTGCAAGAGGCTCATCAAGAAGAAGTATTTTTTGTCCCATAGCAAGGGTAGATGCTGTTATAAGGCTTTGCTTTTGTCCACCAGATAAAGTACGAGTCAACAAGGATTTATCTAAATCCATAATTGTACAAACTCGATCAATTTGTTTACCAATTAATTCTTTAGGAAATGCGAGATTCTCACAGCCAAAGGCAATTTCATCCTCTACCACCTTGTGAATGATTTGATTATCTGCATTTTGTAAAACCACACCTACCTTACGACAAATTTTAGACAGGCTTTGACCTTTTATACTTTCTCCATTAATAAGAATATCTCCTGCTATATTACCTTTTATTATATTTGGAATAATCCCTGAAATGATAGAAAGTAAAGTACTCTTCCCTTCTCCAGATAACCCCGATAAAAGACAAACCTCTCCATAGTGAATATGAAAATTCACATTTGACAAAATCATTTCACTATACCCATCATAACAAAAGCTAACTTGTCTTAACTCAATTGCATTCATAATACCACCTCCAAAACAATAGCAGCAATAAATCCCAGCAAATACATCACATCAATAAAATTTATAATTTCCCTTTTATAAACTGTAAATTTAGTTTTCCCTAACGTAAATCCGCGAGTTTCAATTGAAAGGGCAAGTGTATCTGAAATGTCCACCAACCGAGTAACTAACGGAATTAAAAAACCACGATAAAAAAACTTAGGGCTAAGAGACCTTCCAGCTCCACGAGTTTTCATTGCTTCACGTACTCGTTTTATTTCTGCTCTCAATACAGGTGCAAAGGACAACGTTATAAGCATACCAAGAGTTATTGATCGAGGAGTGTGAAGCTGAACTAAATTTCTAGTCATAGATACAGCTTGAATTTTCATTCCAGGTACGAGTGCTAAAAATACAGCACCAAAACGATTCATCATAGCTAAAGCAGAGTACATATTCTTGCCAGAAGAGAAATAAGCAATTAAGGAAAAAATTCCTCCAAAAATTATAAACATAGGCATAACCTTTAATATCTGCTTATAACAGCCAAAAAGTATCAACCAAACAAGCACTGCTAATAAAAAATAAGAGCACTCTATCCTTTTCGCCATGACAAGACCAAACACCAAAATGATAAGGGACGATAGGATAGCTATTAAAGGATATAAATTATTTTTATATCGAAAAAACTGCATTATTTTAATTTTCCTGCTTTCTTTAATTCTTTTGCAATAAGCATTCCTATGAAAGATCCAAAAAAGCAAACTGCAAGAACTGCAATAGTCATACCTATAATAACACCTACATTTCCACTACCTATAAACATAGAAACTGCTGCTTTTTCTTCTCCACTCACAGAATAAAACACATTGTAATACATATAGAGTAAAGGAATTGTCAGTGGCATATATAATGTTCCAGCAAACACACAAGCCCAATTGGATTTATATCCATGGAATAGGATAAGTGTTAAAACCTCTGCAACAAAAGCACAAAGAATCAAAAAAACCATAGGTGGGAACATAAATACTAAAAATATAGATATAAATACTGATTGCAACAATAACGCAAATGGCTTTTTCACCTTCATCATTCCTATAACAGGGAACAAAGAAAACTGTATACCAAGTCCCAGCTGAATTATACCAAACAAAGGAATATTAACCAAAAGTGGCATAATTGCACCTGTTACAAGTGTGCAACAAGTTATGATGGCAAGAAAAACAATATCCTTTATACTATACTTTTTAAAAACCTTATTATCCTCTTGACTCTTGTCAGCCTCAGCCTGAGAAGTCTGATTGAATTCATCAAGCTCCTTTGATGCCTGCACAAGTTCAAGAATAGCCTTCTCTCTTTCTGTCATTCCTTAACCTCCATCATAAATCCATTTTCCATCTTGTAAATTCGATCTGCTATTGCCATAGTACTTTCACGATGAGAAACTAAAATTATACTTTTTTTATTTTTTTGTTCTTTTAAGGCTTTTAAAATAATTCCTTCATTAATACTATCCACATTACTTGTAGGTTCATCTAATAAAATGAGTTCACTGCCCTTTAAAAATGCACGAGCCAAACCAATACGTTGTTTTTCTCCAGCTGACAAATTATCCCCTAAAGCTCCAACGCGCGTTTGATACCCCTTTGGAAGAGTTAAAATGAACTCATGGATAGAGGCCATACGACAAGCATTTTCTAATTCCTCTTTAGAGGCATTTGGATTGGCCATACGTAAATTTTCTTCTATGGTTTCGTCAAATAAATATGTACTCTGTGATACCATAGTAACATTTTCTAATAAGTTTTCTGTATTAATCTCGTCAATATCCGTTCCATTAATTAAGATTTCTCCTCCATTTTTTTGCCAAAAACGAAGCAAAAGCTTCAAGAACGTTGATTTTCCGCATCCGCTTTGCCCAACGATACCAATGATTTCTCCTTTAGCTGCATGCATTTGAATATCCTTTAAAACCTCTGTATCCTCATTATAAGAAAATGTCAAATTTGAAACAGTTAAATTTTCATAGTTAACATTTTTCCCATCTTTAATTTCCTTTACAACTGGGCTCTCAGCCAATAAATTTAATACTCGATCTCCACTTGCAAAGGTTTGAGATAGATTTCCAGGTAAGGCTGAAATGGCAATGACTGGTCCAAAACTTCCAAATACAATTACTACACCTATAATCATTCTGCCTAAAGAAAGAAGCTCTTTATGAACAAGCACAATTCCAATAAGTAGTGTTGCAATAATAAATAAGGTTATAGTTAATTCAGTTAAAGCAGAAAATAAAGTAATATTGTGTTTCATTTTTTTAGTTTCCTTTAATAACTGCTCAGAACGAGAATTAACCTCTTTTTTTCGGTCATGCCCTGCATTATTTAATACAATATCCTTAATTCCTTTAATACTATCAAGAAAATAAGCATTGAATGAAGCAAACTCTTTTCGATATTTGACACCACTTTCCTTTAATCGTTTAGAGGAGATCAAAGGAACTACAACCCCCACCATAAGATAGCCAACAAAAGCGACCAATGCCAAGTACCAGTTTGATATAAATCCCACAGCCAAAACAACTGAAATAGAAACAATAACAGCAATACAAATTGGAGAAATTGTGTGAGCATAGAAAACCTCAAGTGTCTCTATATCACTAGTCATCATTGCTATAATACTTCCCTTTTGCTTGCTTTCAAGCTTTGCTGGACAAAGTGTACGTAAGGCTCCAAATATTTTGTCCCTCAAAACAGCCAAAAGCTTAAAGGCAATATAGTGATTCGTATACTGTTCTATATAGCGAAGCAGTCCACGAAGCAATCCACACCCTAAAGCCAAACTAATAATCCAAGCATAGGAAAGTACAATTGTTTCTCCTAAAGCTTTTGCTATTCCAATTACACCAAAGACGGTTACTCCCATTGCACATAAAAAGCCAAGACTTCCATTAATAACAGCTAATATCATAACATAAGCTAAGGAGCCTAGCAAAAGAATAAGGCTTGCCATAATTTTGGCACCACTTCTACGAATTTTTTTCTTATTCATAAGCATACCCCTCCTCTAATTCTTTTTGTGCTGTAAACAACTTTTCATAGCCATTTTTTCGATTTAACAAAAAGGAATGTGTTCCATATTCTTTAACTTCGCCATTCTCCATAAAGTAAATACAATCAGCAGAAACCACATTAGCAAGACGATGAGATATCACAATAACATTTTTTGTTTCAGACAAGACTTTTATGTTATTCATAATGATTGTTTCACTTTCTATATCAATATTACTTGTTGCTTCATCAAATACATAAATATCCTTATTTGCAACAAGATTGATAGCTAAAGCAAGTCTTTGTTTCTGTCCTCCTGAAATGTTGCTTGCATCCTCAGCTATTACTTTATCAAGACCACCATTTTCTTCTATAAAATCCCAAAGATTAACCATTTTTAGCGCTTCTTCTATTTGTTCCTTTGTTGCTATTTTATTAGCCAATAAAAAGTTATTTCTAATAGACTCATTAAAAATATAGGTATTATAACTAACAACCGCTAATCTTGAATAATAATTTTCTCTTGATAGATTTTTAAGAGGAACATTTCCTATAAAGATATTTCCAGTCTTTGGAGAGAAAGCTCCTACAATCATATTTACTATTGTAGATTTACCACATCCGCTTTCTCCAACAATAGCAGTCATCCCTTTTTCTGGAAAACTCATAGATATATTTCTCAAAACCTCTCGTTTGCCATCATAAGAAAAGGAAACCTGATTTATATCAATCTTCGTATTTTTGACTTCCTCTGTTCCCCATTCAGGATCAGGTAAATTTAAAAGATGAATAATCTTTTTTCCAGCGCTAGCACCATTCATAGCAATATGGAAAGCAGATCCAAAACTTCTAAGGGGTAAGAAGAATTCTACTGCCACTAATATTAAAAATAAAGCATAAATAGGACTTAACCCCCAAAAGGCAGCACCACATACCGCAAGCGTAATGCCTGCACCTGCCCCACCATAAGCAACTAAATCCATAATTGTAGTGCTTGCAAGTTGCATAACTAAAACCTTCATTGTGATTTTTCTAAATTCTTCTGCACTTTCGTTCATTTTCAAATGCTGAGCTTCATCTGCTTGAAAGATTTTTAACTCCTTTAAACCTTGCACTCTATCTAAAAACTTATCTCCCATAGAGGTATACTTCCCCCAATACTTAGCAAATATCTTTTTTGCATATTTAGATACAGCAACAATTGATACAGGAATTAGTGGAACACAAGCAAGAAGCACTAAAGCAGTTCTCCAATCAATCCAAACACAAATCAAAAATAATATAGTTGGTGCAAGCATTGCGAAAAAAAACTGCGGTATATAGCTCGAATAATATAAATCTAATTGTTCTACTCCCTCTAAACTTACTTGAGTTAGCCCTGCCATACTCATTTCATCCGTAGATTTCATACCTAGCTTAACTATTTTATTATAGATTTGTTCACGTAGGTTTTTTTTAACTTTTCTTCCTAAAATATCTCTTAAATTTCCTGTAAAAGTCGTACAAATAAAACGTATAAAAATACCTATAACAATACCTATAAGAGGATAGAGATACTCTAACAAATCTTTTTTAGCCGTTACAAGAAAAATTATCCAGCATATACTTGCAGTTATTCCAATGTTGGCGATAAGTCCCAACACTTGTAATAGAACGACAATTAAAATGTATTTTTTATTTTTGCCTAATAGTTTAAATAATTCTTTATCTATCATAAATAAATTCCTTCCTTTTTGTATTACTTTAATAAAAGCCAACCAAATTCTTTAGCTAGTCTTTTTTAATTTTCTCTTATAATGAATCATTTGTATGACATGAGAAATAGAGAAAATAGGATGAGAAAAGATTAGTCTTGGTCCTGAGTATTTCATTACTTTTTTTATTTCATCTCGCATATTAGGCTGATAACAATGTATTTTACAAAAGGAACAAAATTTTTTATGAACCTTGAAAGGACATTTTTCAAGTCGAAATAACGCATAATCTCTTAACTCTTTACACTTTGGACAAAAATCTCTTTGCTTTATTCCTAGTTCTTTTCGATTATCCTTATGCCTGCCACGGCAATATTTATTTATCATTACAGGAATTAAGTTTTTTTCCTTATTCCAATTTTTTAATTCTTTTGACATATTTACTTACCCTTTATCAAAT
>JAIEEQ010000037.1 GCA_029067355.1 Anaeroplasmataceae bacterium
AAGTAGCACCTTTAAATTTTCATCTAGAGGGATATTGTATTTTTTTATGACTGCCTTATATAAAGACAAATAGCTTCCAAATTGATTTTGATTCTTCCTAAAAATAATACTTAATAACTGGTTTAGGCTATGAAGAAATTCAAAATCCTTATGTTCACAAGCATAGGCATAAAGATCTATATCATCAAATAATTTTGAATTAGGAGAACTTGTTTTTGTATTAAAAATTAGCCGCAGTAAATAACTATCCTTAATCAAGCATTTGTTACTTTCCTTTAATTCTAAGGCAATATGAATTATTTTCTTAAAATCACTGTAAGTTTCCAAATAAAATAATGAATCTCTAAAAAGCAAATCCAGTAAAGCAAATGTTTTTGTATTCCTCATCCGTTCTATATTTTTTAACAAATGCTCATATTTCCAGGTTCTTAAGGTTCCATCTGTAATATGCAGTTCATAAAATTCCTCACGCTTCTTTTCATCTAAATCCCTGCACATACATCCTAAGGATGCTTTATATTTTAAATAAAGTTCTCTTGCTTCTTTTAAATCCATAAATCTCACGTATAATTCATTTGGTAATCATGCTTTACTAAACCAATTATAACTCCTTTCGACATTCATTTTAATAATCTTTTTTATTATGTCAAATTTTTCATCCATGATAAAATGAACACTTTATATAAGGGTATTCCCCATAATGATAAAAACCACCAAATAATTGGTGATTTTGCTATCCTTCTATAAATTAAAAATATTTTGGTTCATTTAATAAAATTTCAAGATGATATCCTTTACTCCTATGTTTAATTCACTTCTATTTATTTTATCTAAATAATAGGCTTTCTTCTTTGTTGTCAAATAGCTTATTAAATTTTCAATAAGTGATTTATACTTTTCTAGCAGAGCTTCTGTATGTTCAGCCTCATTCTTGTATTTTCTTGTCAATTCCTTGAATAGCTTTTTATCATAATGGAATGTTGCTAAGAATAGGAAGACATAATCATAGCAATTATAGTCCTCCTTATGTATATGCTCCTCTATAACCTCCTTATAATTTTTAGCTCCTAGACATGCCGTATAATAATGAATTTCTGTAAAATAAACTAGGTCTGTGTTTGGATAGGATTCATATAAATAAAATAGCTGAGCTCTGGCTTCCTTCATACATTTATGATATTCTCCAATATAGTTTAAACAAGCAAAATAGGATAAATTTAACGTGATTATTCTTTTATAATTTGAATCCTTGATTAAATAGGATTTACATTCTTTAGCATAATATAAGCATAAATCAAATCTTTTAGCCAAATATGCATTTGCATTATAAGAATAATAGACAAGTCCTTTCATTTCTTCTGAAAAATAAATATCCTTATCAAATTCAATCAGCCTATCTCCACTAAAAGAAATCTCCAGCATAACTAGCAATTCTACAAATGGAGAAATGTAATAATGCTTTTTATAGGGTAGCAGTTCTTGAAAGCATGCATATTCTTCTTGGGCAATTGACTCAATTGATTTATTAGAAGCCATGCGAATTAATAACGCAAAAAGTTGAAATATTGGCTTCATATAAGTGTTTTCTTCTATACATTTTTCTAAAACAGGTTCAAACTCCTGCAAATTTTCTCCTCTATAATAAAAACGAGTTAAAATTTGATTTAATAAATCCTCATATTCTACCTTCTTACTTGAATTTACTGAATTCATCTTAAAATATTGTTCTAACTTATAAATAATCTTTTTTCCTATATTTGTATTCTCTTCTTTAGAGCGTCTATATGACATATATGGAATACTAAGCTCTTTAAGAAGGGCTTCTTTTGTGATATACAATTTCTTAATTTGAATATCAAAATAAAATAATGCATAGCGGGTACAACAAAAATAGTCATCTAGTTTAATATTTTTCTTCATATAACAATATCTCCTTTTACTGCTTTAGACATAATTTTATTTAAAAAAATAAAAAGCATAGAATAAATTCAATATCCATTTACCTATTAATTTAAAAATCTTCTTGTTCTTCTATATCCTTCGGATTAAACCATAAAATTTTATCATACGTCTTTTCATCTAATGAGAGCGTTCCACCACTGATAATCCCAAAATCTTTTTCCAAATCCAATAGATAGTCACATTGATTACATCTCACATCCCTCTCCTATTACCTCTTTTTCTTCCAAACTAAAGGGATTAGGCACTTTTTCATTCTTGTTATTATAATAAAAAGAATGAAATAAATTATCATTAATAAACCTTATATTCGTAAGTTCATTTCCAAAGTACTGAGTTACTAGGATAGCAAAAAAGGTAGCCCAGCCTTCTCCCCACGCAAGTCTTATCCCCTTATCCTTTCCATGAATTGAAATCTGATCTTGATCAATTACATGATTGCCATTAGGATTATCTTCTATTTTATAATGTCTTTGAATTTTATGTCCATACTCATGAAGAATAATATCCCAAAAATTATATGCATCTTCCTCAATTTCAACAACACCTGTTAAAGGAATAAACTGACTGAAATTCGTTGGAAAATGACAAGTTGTAGAAGGGGCAGTTACTCCAGTCATTGCCTCTACATATTTTGATCCCATAATTAAGGCCTGACAAACCTGAAATGCTTTACCAGCTATCCCAGAATCATTAATTCGATGATTAATGACGGCCGTACCTCCTGGCTCTAATCCTTCTTCTAAGGGTGCAATCGCAGTATATGGAGCAAACCACAAATTTTTTTTAAGAAGAATTGTCTTTCCCTCTGTATGTGCTTCCACAAAAATATCGACAGACTCTGACAACAAAATTGTAAAAGAAAAATACCCATTGGCATCTGTGTACACATTTTGATTCATAGTTATACTGTTTCCATATAGCATGATGTTTAAAAGTGTATGCTTAAGTGGATGATAGTTCACTCCATCATACCACTCCCATGTTCCCTTGATAGTCGTATTTACTAATCCTTGAGTGCCAGATTTTACTTGAGGTAAAAAATTGGCTGACTCCTTCTCTTCTGTTTTTTGAGCAGAGGATAATTTTTTTGCAATCTCAAAGGAATGGGCTTTCGCTATATTTTCGTAATCTTCTTGGGTGATTCTATTTTCTTTAAGCTCATATTGATAAAACAATAAATCTGTATTTTCTTCTGAAGCACGACTAAAATAATAGTACTCATTTGCTAGATATCCAAAAAGATTAGAAACTAAAATTCTTCCATTTAATAATTCTACAATGACTTGAAATTTTAAAGAGGATTTATTTTCCTGAAATTTCAAGTCAATCTGAATCATGTTTGTATCCTGCTGTCTAACTTGTACAACATCTAATCCAATAGAATTATATTGGATCCCCTTTAATTCACTATTGGCTTCAATACGATAAAGTAAAGATACGTTTTCTGACATAAAATAAGGTCGATCATCAAATTCAATTTGTATTTTTTCTGAACAAAGGAATGGTATTCCTAATCTATCTACATCCATTATTTCTTCATTAGAAGGAGTAATATCCTCTTTAGCTTTGACATTAACCATAACACTGAAGAATGAAATAGTAAAAATTAAAATTACAATTATCTTGAGCATATTAACATTTACTTTGTTTTTCATAATTTCACCTACATTCTAGTCTAATAGAATTGAGCTAACATTTATCCTTAGCTGCTAGATAATAACGTATTTTTTTTATGCATATCTTTGCATAATGGTTTCTTCTCTCACTATAATGTGAATCTATCAATCGTTTTCACTCAGCATCATAATCTCCTTCATATTTGTTTTGGAGATATAGTCTTTCATCCTGCTTCTTATATACGAATCTTTGCCAAACTCCATAAGATATTCCGTTTACTCCTTCTAATTGAATAGTTTGATATAAAACAATCCAAAAATCCCCCTGTTCATTATCAAATATTTCTTTGTTTAATGTAAACCACTCACTGAAATTATAGATAATTTCATCTTCAGTTTCTGTATAATAATATCTATCATCTGTGAAATCTTTGATGGTATAAAATGAAGCAATTTCACTTTCATACTTTGTAGCTTCAAGAAAACAACCTAGCTTATACTCTAAGCCTTCCAATTTACTAAAATTCTCCTGATAGTCCTTACATAGGCCAATTGATATCTTCACCTCTATATCCTCATCAACGGGATAGCTTTCCTCTATTTCTACATCAAAATAGTGCTTTGGCATTTGTACTGATTTATTTATTTTGCAGCTTGTTAGCAGCACTATAAAAAGAAGGCTTATCAGAAATAAATATATTTTTTTCAATGTAGCATTCTCCCTTCATAATACTTAATTCTTCTTTACTATAATCAAACGTGTTCACTCAGCATCATAATCTCCTTCGTATTTGTTTTGGAGATATAATCTTCCATCCTGCTTCTTATATACAAACCTTTGCCAAAGATCGTAAGATATCCCGCCGTTTACTTCTTCATATAAAACAATATAAAAATCTCCTTGTTCATTATCAAATATTTCTTTGCTTAATGTAAACCACTCACTGAAATTATAAATAATCTTATCATCTGTTTCTGTATAATAATATCTGTCAGCTGTGAAGTCTGTGATGGTATAAAATGAAGTAATTTCACTTTCATAATACTCATATTCTAGAAAACAGCCTAATTTATACTTAAAGTTTTTTAATTTACTATAATACTCTTGATAGGACTTACATAGGCCAATTGATATCTTCACTTCTATATCCTCATCAACAGGATAGCTTTCCTCTATTTCTACATAAAAATAATCCTTTGGCATTTGTACTGATTTATTTGCTTTACAACTTGTTAGCAGCACTATAAAAAGAAAGCTTATCAGAAATAAATATATTTTTTTCATTGTTATCTCCCTTCATTTTATTCTTTATTTATCATACAAAGATGTTAGAC
>JAIEEQ010000038.1 GCA_029067355.1 Anaeroplasmataceae bacterium
ACGGAATACGCCGCCTTGACAAATTGTAAAGGGCGACGATTTATCTCCCGTAAGGCATAAAACCGTCGTCGCCTACGACGCAAACCCTTGACAATTTATCTGCGGCGGCATTTTTTGCCGGTTAAGACGGTAAGCACCAAAGCGAACAACAAAATTTTTAAGCCGCAGTCCGCACGGACGGCGCAAAGGAGCAAATTATGAAAAACGCAGTAATCTATGCACGTTTCAGTTCACACGCACAGAACGAGCAATCTATTGAGGGGCAGTTAGCCGAATGTTACGCTTTTGCAGAGCGTAGCAACCTGCAAATCACGCACGAATACATAGACCGAGCTTTAACGGGTACGTCGGACAAACGCCCCGAATTTTTACAAATGATAGAGGACAGCAAGCGCAAAGGCTTTCAGTATGTCATAGTCTATCAGTTAGACCGTTTCGCCCGTAACCGCTATGACAGTGCAACATACAAAGCCAAGTTAAAGAAAAACGGCGTTCGCGTACTCTCGGCAAAAGAGAATATCACGGACGACGCAAGCGGTATTTTAATCGAGGGCGTACTTGAAAGTATGGCGGAATACTATTCGGCGGAGCTGTCGCAAAAGGTTAAGCGCGGTATAGCCTTGTCGGCATCAAAATGTAAATACTTTGGCGGTACGGTTGCGCTCGGTTATAAAATCGACAATGAAAAGAATTATATCATAGACGAAGAAACCGCGCCCATCGTCCGCAAAATGTTTGAAATGCTTGCTACGGGCAACACATACGCCGACATAGCGCGCTATCTGAACGAGCGTGGAATAAAGACCGCGACGGGCGGCAAATGGGGCAAGAATAGTTTTCAATGGCTATTCAGCAACCGCAAGTATTTAGGCATTTACACCTTTCAAGGCACAGAGATAAAAGGCGGCGTTCCGCAGATAATCGACGAACAACTATTTGAGGATGTGCAAGCAGTTTTGCGCAAATATGCGCAAGCTCCGTCGCGTGGGAAAGCGATTGAAGAATACATATTGTCAGACAAACTTATATGCGGACTTTGCGGGCATAAAATGACGGGCGTAAGCGGCACAAGCCGCAACAAAACAATGCACAACTACTATAAATGCGTTGGTGCGGTAAAATGCGGTTGCCGTAAACGTGCAGTCCGCAAACAGTTTATTGAGGACGAAATAATAACCGCCCTTGTAGGCGACGGCACAGAGCGAAACCCGCACGGCGTTTTGACTGATGAATTTATAGATATGGTTGCCGCAGAAACCTACTTGCTGATACAAGCCGAACGCAACGACAGCGAGATAAAACGCATTGAGGGCATTATTGCAGACAATCAAACGGCAATCAATAATCTTATGCAAGCCCTTATGCACGGCAAGATTGCAAACACTATTTTAGCGCAAATCGAAAAGTTAGAGAATGAGAACGCCGAACTAAACGACACGATAGAGAGCGAAAAAGCGTTACAAATCAACTACACATACAACGATATTCGCAAGTGGTTGGAGCATTTCAGAACGCTTGACTATTCCAAGACGAGAAACCGCAGGGCATTGATTGACACGTTCATTTATCGGGTATTGCTTTACGACGATAAAATGAAAGTGATATTCAATTTGAAAGGCGGGCAAAAGAACGAATTGCTTATGAACTTGATTTTCCCCGATTACCCCAACGGCAACGGGAGCGAGGGCGAAAACGGCACAAAAGAAAAAGAAACCGAAAATTCGGTTTCTCAATCTGGGTGTTCGTATA
Organism: Anaeroplasmataceae bacterium; assembly: GCA_029067355.1. Classification (GTDB taxonomy): domain Bacteria; phylum Bacillota_I; class Bacilli_A; order Acholeplasmatales; family Anaeroplasmataceae; genus Pelethenecus. The sequence continues at coordinate 1,750 of JAIEEQ010000038.1, forward strand.
CCCCTGTTATGGTGCAGATAACGAGAGTCGAACTCGTACGGCATAACCACTACCGTCTGAAGATAGCGCGTCTACCAATTCCGCCATATCTGCAATATAAGGGTAATGGGATTTGAACCCACAGGACCTCTGTTGGTAGCAGAGGATGTCTACCAATTGCATCATACCCCCATCTAATTTCTACTATATTATATCACATTATTTAAAAATATCATCAGAAAAAAAATTTTTTCTTTCTTGCCAAATTCTTTTATCCTCTTCTGTTATCTTACGTATAACCTTGCAAGGATTCCCACAAGCGACAACTCCATCAGGAATATCCTTAGTTACAACCGAACCAGAGCCAATGACTACATTAGAACCAATTGTCACTCCTGGATTTACAACAACAGAGCCACCAAACCAAACATTAGAACCAACACGAATTGGATACCCATACTCTAACTCTTCATTCCGAATGTCTGCATCAATTGGATGCCCAGCAGTATAAAAACAGCATCTAGGTGCAACAAATACATGATCTCCAAAAACAATGGGAGCCACATCTAAAAAGACACAATCAAAATTCGCATAAAAATAATCCCCAATATGAATATTAAAGCCATAATCCATACGAATTGATGGTTCAATATAGAAATGCTCTTTCGTTGACCCAAACAATCCTCTTATCATCTCTTTTCTCTTTTCCAGTTCCTCTGGTCCTGTTTGATTATATTCCATCGCCTTACGAACAGCATTTCTATGAAGTTCTGGATCATTCAGTCCTGCATTGTAAAGTGCACCTGCAAGCATTCTCTTAAAATTAGATCCAAAGTTTATTTTGTGGTTTTGTATCACATAATTAAACAATCGGGGCTGAATCATAGGATACGTAAGATTTTCAGGAAGATAATCACAAAAATGTAAGCTTTCAATTTCATAGTTTAGTTGCCCCAATGCCTCAATTTCTGCATAGTATAAAGCACCATAGGAATTATAAGAATAAAAGCTTACAAAATCTATCGTATACTTAAGGGCGCCAGTTTCTTCTTCTAATTCACGCTTGGCTGCCTCTAAAATCGTCTCCCCAGTCTCTATATGACCTCCTGGTATTTCAAAGGATGTTCTATCCTTGTGCTTACAAAAAACAAAGGAATCCTTGTATCTTGCGACAATAACAACAAAGGAAATCTTTTCTTTTACATCTTTATAAAACTTAATTTCCATAATATCCTCTCTTTTCTTAAAAAACCTTTTTCAAAATAATCTCATATTCCTCTTCATTTGGATGAAAGCCTCCTACTGGCTGATACCCAAACTGCATATAGAAATGAATTGCATCCTCATGAACTAAGGTTGATGTTAATCCAACAGTATAGCCTCTATTTTTCATCTGCGTTTCCCAATACTCAACCAAGGTTCTTCCATACCCCTTTTTTCTAAAATCCTTTAAAATAAAAAGCATATTTAAAAACGGAGTATTATCCCAAAATAAATTATAGCGAAGCCAGCCAATACGTTGATTTTCTTCTTCTAAAATATAAATTCTTCCACCCTCTATGGCTTCCTGCAAGCTTTCATATGAAATATGCTTATCCATCTCTAATAAAAAATCTAAATCCTTATGATTTGCACTTCTAACAATCATCATTCTTGTGTACCCTCTTTTTTTGAAATCAACTGAAGAATTTCATTCCTTACTCTTTTTACTTCCTGATTTAATTCCATAGCTCCTAATTTATATTTCTCATGATACATTTCTTCTCTGGGAAGCCACCATACTGGTCCTCTTCCCTTATTCCCATATTTTCCTAAATCTCCCGCTCGTCTTGGAAATATATGAAAATGCATATGAGAATCTCCATTTCCTAATAGCTCATAATTCAGCTTATCTGGCTGATACGCTTTAAAAACAGCCTCAGCAACTAAACTCATTTCTTCAAGATATTTCATCTTAAAATCTCTTGGAAGCTCATGAAGCTCTTGGACATGCTCCTTACATAAAAAAATTGTATATCCCTTAAATCGTTGGAAATCTCCTAAAACAACATATCCCGTTTCAAGTTCACATACAAAGTATGGATTTTCCCCTTTTTTTATCCATTCTATTCGTTCACATACCAGACAACTCATCAATATTTTCCTCCAACAGCTTACGCATTTTTTTTAATTTTTCTTCATCTAAAATATAGTTTTTGCGTTCCTTAATAAAATTCCTTGAGCCACGCTGTTCTTCTTTATATCTTGGAATTAATTGAATATGAAAATGATTCATAGGTCCATCACACATTGTACATAGATATACACTTTCACAAGAAAAAACCTCTTTCATTGCTACCATTACTTTTTGAGCCAAACAATACACATAAGAAATGATTTCTTTAGGAGCCTCAAGCATATCCTTGTAATGTGTTTTCGTAGAAATAATCGTATGTCCCTTTGATCTTGGATTTCCCACAAAAAAGCATTCTAGCTTATCATCAGCATATAAAAGCTGATTTGAAATATCTCCATATAAACAGCTATGGTATTCCTTATTAAAGCAGGTTGGACAAATTCCATAATCAATAAGTAAACTTGGAGTAATATTCTCTAGCTTACACAGATGTATTGCTAGGGCACCATAAGCCTCAATCTTCTCCTTAGAATAGTACTCCCACATATCCTCATACTGAGCCATCTCATATTCCTGATAGCCTAAAGAAATTTTATCATAGACCTCATAAAGCTCTTTGAAGGAGGGAAAAATTCTTTTATCCAAAACCACACATTCTAATGTGTCTTTTGTGGTCGTGTTTTGAAATGCTAAAACATCACCAATTTGAAGCTGTCTTCTTTTCTCATCATTCAAACGAAGCTCTATTGTCTTATAGCCCTGACGAATGGCCTGAAAGGATTTATCCCATAGCTTCATTGTGTGCTTCATAATGCTCAACTCCTTTAATTAAACAGATAGAAAAGCACCCTTATTAGAGTGCCCTAATTTATTATAAGCTTTTCTTTAAAATTGCTAAAATATCTTCAGATTTAAGAGGCTTATACCCACCATTCATAATTAGTGTTCCCTTTACTATACCATCAAGCATATCCTCAGTTACGCCAAGCTCTTTACTATGGAGAACAAGCCCAATCTCACTCATCCAATTTTCCATTTGGGTAAGCCCCTCTAAGGCAATCGCTTCATCTGTTTTTCCTTCAGAATTCACATTCCACACATTTACAGCAAAACGCTTAAATTGATGAAGTCCATCCTTTAAAATATATCGATAATAAGGTAAAGAAACAGCCGATAAGGTCATACCATGAGTTGCATCAGTATGCGCCCCAATCGCTTGTCCTATCATATGGACCATCCAATCTGTTGTTTTTCCTTTAGCAACCAAGGTATTTAGAGCCCATGTTGAAACCCACATAATATTACTTCGAGCCTCATAATTTAGTGGATCTTCTACTGCAATTCGACTAGAATGAATCAAGCTTCGCATCAATCCTTCCATAATATAGTCAGAGGCTGAATCATCCGTTCCTGAAAAATACTGTTCCATAATGTGCGACATAATGTCAAAAATACCAGCAACCATTTGATATTTTGGTACAGTATAGGTAAGTTCAGGATTTAAAATAGAAAATTTTGGAAAGACATTATCCTGAAAAACATGCCCAATTTTTAGTTTCTGAACAGGATGTGTGATGACAGCTCCTCCATTCATTTCAGACCCTGTTCCAACCATTGTTAGGATAGAACCCACTGGAACAATACGACACGTTGGCTCCTCAAAGCGTAAATAATATTTATCCCAAGGATCCTCTTCGCAATGAACAGATACAGAAACTGCCTTGGCATAATCAATGACAGAGCCTCCTCCTACGGCTAATAATAAATCAGCATTACAGGCTCTAGCCCTTTTTATTCCCTCATAAAGCTTATCTACTGTCGGATTTGGCATAACTCCAGAATCCTCATAAACATTTTTTCCTGCATCATTTAAAATTTTAACAACCTTATCATAAAGTCCTGTCTTAATAATGGAGCCTCCTCCATATATTAATAAAACATTATTCCCATATTTTTTTACTTCTGTTTTTAAATTCTCTAATGCATCCTGCCCAAAATAAAGCTTTGTTGGATTAGAATACGTAAAATTACCTAACATAGCAAATACCTCCTAAATATAAATCCATTGTATCATAATTTTTTTCCTTTTACTACTTTTTTACTTATAATTTTTATGTTTTAAATGATAAAAGCATCCAAAAATGGATGCTTAAAATTGTTTATGAACAACAGCCACACTTAGTAGGTATAAAAGATAATAGCGTATCAACGAGTTCTTTATTACAACGATATTCCTCTTCCTGCTTTGTAAGAAGTCCCACACTACACAACAAATTCAAATCTGTTCTTAATTCAAATTCTGAAAGCTCTATTTTCTTTTCTAATACCTCTAGGCTTAAAGAGGAATTATGGTAAAGCATTTTAACAATCTTAACACGATTTGGATCTGCCAAGCTGCTAAATAGTCTGCTTGCCTCTTCCTTATGCATATAGCTCACCTCTTTTTCCATTTATATTTTGCCACAATAAATAAAATAT
>JAIEEQ010000039.1 GCA_029067355.1 Anaeroplasmataceae bacterium
ACAGCTATTACATTTCCTACATCGTCTGTTTCATAACTTCTAGACAGACTTGTTGTTCCATATCTTATTGTTTCTTTCTGTGGTTGGGTAGAGATACGGTTTGAGGTTGGGGTATATTCCTTATAGGTGAGACTTTTACTTAATATTTCCTTATCGCTATTGTAGATAGTTTCTCTTTGTTTCATTCCTAATTCATCATAGGCACTTTCCTTGATAAAATCTTTTGCTTCCTCAGATAATTGATCTAATGTAGCCACTTCACAATATGCTTCTCTTATCGCTAGCTTTTCAATTTGACCGCATAGAGGGTTTTCCCCACTGAATCGCTTTCCGATAGATACAAGGGTAGGTTCATAGTTTAAATATAAAAGGGTTCTATTATAACTTTGTCCATCTAAATAAATTCTTACTATCGTTGTTTCTAGAGTAGATACAGAATCTGAATGGTTTTCTTTTGTAAAGGAAAGAGCTATACTATGCCACTGTCTTGAACTAAATTTAAGAGCAGTTTTAAGAGCAGTTCCATTATGATCTATATATAAGATTTCATCAGTTCCTCGATATAAACCTAATCTTCTATTTTTGCTATCCTTTAATTCTAAGAAGTATTGTTTTTCTACTGTTTCTCTTATAAAGGCTCGCATAAAGAGGACTCCTGCCCCATCAAAGGACAAACTATATTCCAATTTTCCTTTTTCATCTGCAACATAGGCAAAATGGTGAAGCTTAAAATTATAGTCAAAGCTTCTATCCCAATCCGTTGTGCTGACATTTCTTACGTCAAAAGCAATTGGAGATTTTCCTGATAAAGATTTAACACTATTTTGTAAAGGATATATTTCAAAGGCTTTCGTCATTTCTTCTGTGAGATTGGAAAGAGTTGTTGCTGAATAGTTGGCATCTTCTCCTTCAAATTGTTCAGAGGCTTCAATATAATCCTTTCCAATATGATAATATTCATCTAGCTCTTGATTGACTAGACCTTTATAGCTAATCATCAATCCTGTAATATATCCATTTAGTTCTTGATAACCATTTGCTCCATTAAAACGATATCCAATGTGGTAGATGGAACTTCCTCCTGTAAGGATACTTTTATTTAGTATTGTTCCTACCTTTTTCTCTCCATCCTGATGAAGCTCATAGCTAAATTGTTTTCCATATCCCATTCCATCCTCTCGATACTCATAGTTTAACCCGAAATAATGCCATGCCCCTATGGTTAATATGTTTTCTGTTTTTCTTATCTCAACCGTGTTGTTGACATCTACCATCTCTAATACGTAATGTCCTGTGCTATTAATATAAACTGCAATATAGCTATTTAATGATGGATGCTTAATACTAAACAAATACTTCTTTTGATTGGTTGCAGGAAAGCTCACTAAATAATGCCAAAACCCTATGGCACCACTATTCTCTGCTCGTAAGGTTGGCTCATATGGAGTATAGCTTATAGGCTCAACGAGTCCACAATAAACACAAGGGATTCTTCCTCTTTTTACATATGTTACCTCACTTTCCTTTTGTGTCTTGTAATTAATTGGCTTATATCCATAATTTGCATTTTTTATAACACTATCCTGATTGAATAGCGTTCCTAAATAGGTTGGACTGCTTTGTAAAAACCAAATCATGTTATCTGGTGTAAAGCTTTTTGTCGCAGTAATACGATCAAAACGTTCCTGTATGCTTTTGTTTTCATAGCTCCTACTTCTTTGCAGAAGTTCTCCAGCGCAATCATACTCATAATAAACTTCACTCCCGTTTTCATTTCTGTTTGTCATCTTCCCTAAAGTATCATAGGTATAAGTTTGAAGGACTCCCCCATTTCCATTCTTTACCTCTTTGAGTTGCTCATATGAATCATAAATATATTCATATTTTAAGACTCCATTGATTTTAATTTTTTCAAGATTCTGCTTTTGATTATAGACAAAATCAAAGGAATCTCCATTTTCTCCATAACTTTGACTCAGAAGCATGCCAGTTTTTGCGTCATAGCTATAACTTACTACCTTTTGCCCATTCATTTCTACCCCTACTAAATTATTTTCTTGATCATACTCATAATTATAGGTTGTTCCATTAGATAAATTCGCACTTGTCATCCTTCCTTCTTCATCATAGCTATACTCTATCTTAGCTGAATGATTTGAAGTTATTTGCTTGATACGATCATAATTATCATAGCTATATTCTGTGATATGACTTAACGCATTTGTTATACTAATCATTCTTCCATACCTATCATAGCTATATGATGTTCTATATCCTAATTCATCTAGCTCTGAGTCTAACAATCCCCACTTATCATAGGTCATATTTCTTTCCAGCTGTTTTTTATGAGTTGTATCACTAATAGCTTGTTTTATTTTTTGATTCTTTTCGTTATAGTCCATTTCTATTTTTCCGCCATACCCTGTTTTTTTCACAAGCACATTACCACATTCATCATACTCATATCCAAAAACACTATTTTTCGTACCAAAGCTATAAGCCCTTTGTCCGCTAGAATTAAAAATTTGTTTCATATTTCCATATCTACTGCCAGCCTCTAACAAATTTCCTTGTTGATCATAGCTATAACTACACATATAATTTTGTTCTAATACCTGTATTGTACCAAGGTCTACAACTCCTTTAACTTTAATTGTTAATGTTACCATTGTATGACTCTTTATAGCTCTTAACCCAATAACCATCATCTCTAAGCTACTTGTTTGGAATTTCTTCTCTACCTTCCTATCGGCACACAAGTTTACCTCTACTTCTCCTTCTAATCCTCTTGCCCATATAACCACTGTAATTTCTCGATTTCCATTTCCACTTTCAAGCAGCTCATAGCTTAATCCGCCTGTTCCACTAACTCTATACACCTTCCCCATACTCTTTGCTAAAGCTTTATCCTCTATTGATATCTCTTCTCTATTGACAATGGCTCCATTTGTTTCACAATAACTTACAATTTCAATTTCATTACTTCTTCGATTTACATTCAAGTTCTCGCTTCTTGATATAAGTCGCTTCGTATCTGCTTCGTATTTTGTCTGTCTTGCATTTCCTTCATCATCAATCTCAAATAATGGGAAATTGTGCTCATCAAAATAATAGTAGACCTTTCGTTCTAAGGCATCCTTTACGGTCGTCTTTCTATTTTCATATTCTATTTCTGTCCTTTGTTTACTTGTTAATTGGCTATGAATTGTTTCTTCAATATAGATTACTTGATTATTCTTAATTCCATATCTTACCTCTATATGAGATATCTCATCCTTAAGACAAATAAAATCTAATCCATATGTAATTGATAGATATTTTATCATTGTGCTTTCTTTATAATATTTTACAGAAATCAATCTCTCATTTGTATCATATTCAAATTCTATATCACATAGCCCTATTCCATCCTGGGTATATGCAGCACTTGTTTGAAACCTATTCCTTTCTGTAAAGGTTATCTTTGCTCCATATCCGTTATCCATATTCATTCTATCAAATGTTGTCCTAAATCCATTCTTATATTGTATCTCACTTGGATAATAAGTAAATCCTTCATTAAAATCTATATGATTTCCCTGCTGGTCTGTAATGGAATATATATCACAATCCCCATCTCCTGGTATATATACATTTCCCTTACTTAATGTTATTCCCATTTCAAAATTATAATATTTCCCATCACTTTTCTTCTCAAATTCCAGTATACTTCCATCTGCCTCTAGGACTTCTACTATTGTTGAGTTTCTCTCCTTGATATTCTTATAGGTATCTAGTCTAAATCCTTTTCCAAAATGTCCAATCCTATCTCTATCCTGGTAATTCCAAATCAAACTTAAATCAAGTGGATTTGGTCCTAAGGTTTGAAATAGTGGGATAAGGATATGCATATTTGCATCATCTTTATTCACATTCACAAATCCCTTTGCCACATCACCAATTGTTTGACTGATTTGTTTTGTATAGCTTTTTAAGCCTTTGTTTGCCATTTTTATTTCCTTCTCTCTTTTTAAATTAATCTTTTTGTTGTTCTTGCTTCTTTGATAATATCATCATCTAAATATTCTACAATTTCATGTAGATCTATCATCCTTTTGAATTTATCAAAGAAGACTTGCTTTAATTCTTCAATTAAAGCTAGCTTTTCTTCATGTAGTAAGTCTAAGGACATCTCAATGAAGAAATCTAAATCTGAATCCATTCTCTCTATTCTCTTCGCAATAGAACTATGGATCCATAAGCCTTTAATATGATATTTTGTTTTGAATTCCTCTTTTCTTTCCTCTACAAAATGTATAACATCTAATAAAGAAACAGGAATCAGATTCTTATAATAACTTTTATCCATATAAGGATTTTTCTTTAAAAGGTTTATTGTAAATTCTAGCATAGGAGCTTTATCTCCTTTAAAAAAAGATTCTCTAGCTTTTTCATATTCCTTATAATCTGAATAAAACAGCTGAACCAATGGGATTTGATTTCGCACCAAAATAAAATTAAATATCATTAATGACAATATAAGTCTATCTTCTTCCTTTAAATCCTTCAATTCCTGATAAGCATAAAGATGATACTCTATTGCTTGTTCAATTGGTGATAAATGATTCAAGTGAAAGTACTTTGTTGATAGCTTTATTGCCATAAACTGCTCCAATTCCTCTTCTGAATAAATATAATAAAATTTCTTCCATAAGCTTTTACTTATCATGCTTTTGTCATTGTGCAATAAATAAATATAGGCATCATACGAACTTTTAATCTTCTCTTCTACGGGTGTCCTATATTCATCCTCACTATAAATGATTTTTTTAAATACATCATGATCAAAATCATATCCACAGTATCTAAGCATTTTTTCTAAAAAGTTACATATCTTTTTTCTTACAAAGATTCTTTTATTTTCCACTAACTCATATATCTCTTCCATTTTCCTCTTTCTCCTTTATCAAATTTTTGACGACCTCATTTGTCCCTGTTGATGCTAGTCCACTAATTATCCCTATGGCAATTGCCATAAATGGATTTCTAGTGTTAAACAATAATTCAGGACTATTAAAATAGATGATTAATCCTAATCCTCCTCCTATTCCTCCAACAATTATGGGAATATATTTATAACGTTTTTTCTTCCTTAAGACAACAAGCTTAAAGAATTCCCCAGCTAAATAGCAAATAATTGTGATTACTGGAATACTTACCATCTCCATAATTCTTATTTCCCCCTTGAATGTTCAAGTCGTTTTTCTAATGAGCTTTGTGCTTCTTCCACACGGATTAGTCTAGATAGTAAATCCTGATAATTCGTTTCTACCTTATCTAGTTTTCCCTCCATTCGGTCAATGGACGATTTAATATACCCTATATCACTGATGAGAACACCTTCTGCTTTACCATCTTTTTTGGTATCTGTGGTATGATTTCTTCTAAAAGCTAAATAAGCAAAGCAGATACTTGATAGTGTACCTATAAGTCCAATGATACCTACAACTATTTCATTCATTTCTTTTTTTCCTTTCTTTCTTCATTTATTTAAGATCTTAAATTTACAATTAGGTGCGACCTAATTCAATTTCATTTTAACGCCTTTAAAAAAAATGAAAATACCCCAAATTGGGGTATTGACAAAAGAATCATTTTGCAGTAATAAGAAGCCTTTTTAAGGACTCATATCGAGGAAATTCTAAGAGTTTAAAAACAAATTTTTCAAATTTTTTTAAAAATAAAATTACACCTTTAACGTTAATTGATGCATATTCACTGATTTGCTGATAGGTCATATACTCATTTGAAAAAATACAAGCTATAATTCTTGAAGGCATATTATCCATAGTAAACAAATCGTATTTATTAAAAAAATCTATAATTTCATCCTTAAATAGTAAATACAAGCTTTTTAAAACTGTTGGACATAACTCTTGAATTTGAATAATTATACAATTTCTTTTCATCCTTTCACCTCCTCTCCATAAGGGAGGTGAAAAGAGTTTCAAACAAGGAAAAATCTATACTGCAATTTTATATATTATCTCTATCCAATTTACACATCCCAGATAGAATTTTACAAATTTCTACAAAATATGGCAAAGAAGTTAACTTCATATTTTCTTAGTTAGAAGAATTGTGCATAAAAACGAAATATATAATTTAACAAAATAACTTGAGTTTGATTTATTTTTTAAAATTGAGCATAAAAAAAGACTGTAAGATTCTCATCTCACAGTCTTTTTTTTACTTTAATCCATGACAATATTTATATTTTTTACCACTTCCACATGGACATGGATCATTTGGTCCAACCTGTTTCTTTTTTTCCACTGGCTTTTTCTTTGCGGATTCATCTTTTACCTCGTTTGTCGTAAGTCCCTTCATAGGGTCTTCCTCCTCCTTTGGTAATTGGATTTGAATCTTAGTATGGGTGATATATTTTAAAACCTCTTGATTAATGTTCTCATTTAATTTTTGGAATCGAGCATAGCCCTCCTGTTGGTAAATCTCAAGTGGGTTAGTTTGAGCATAGGATTGAAGTACAACACCCTGACGTAACCCCTGCATATCATCAATATGCTTCATCCAGTATTGGTCTAATACTCTTAGTAATACATCCTTTAGGTAAATATCAAAGAGATTATCTGGTAAATCTAAATGATATTTTTCTTTTGCTTCTTTTGCAATATTTTTATTTGCATCCATAAAAGCGTATGCACGTTCACAAATATAATCAACAATCTGCTTATCATCTAGTGTCTTTAAAACAGAAACATCAACTGAATTTGGAGGTAAAATTGGTCCATTAAAGCTTTGGGCAATAGCATCATCATCAATTTCAAATTTTTTAGAACTAATTTGATGCATATGAGAATAGCTAATATTTTCTACTGCTCTTCTTAGCATAGATTTAACAAGCTCCTCTAAATTTTGAACCTTCACCACCTGCATTCTTTGATCATAGAATATTTCTCTTTGACGACGAATAACATCATCATATTTTAAGACATTCTTACGAGAATCAAAATTGTTTCCTTCCACTCTGGTTTGAGCTGAAGTGACCGCTCTAGAAACCATTTTATGAGTAATTGGAGCATCTGGATTGCCTGTATCCTTATTCATAAGATTAATAATCATTGCTAGTCTGTTTTTAAAAGTATCTCCACCAAAGCGTTGCATCAAATCATCTTCAGTTGAAATATAGAATTGAGAGAAGCCTGGATCACCTTGTCTACCAGAACGTCCTCTTAACTGATTATCAATACGACGAGATTCATGACGCTCTGTTCCTAAAACAACTAGACCACCAAGCTCCTTAACGCCCTCACCAAGCTTAATATCGGTACCACGTCCAGCCATATTTGTTGAAATGGTTACGCTCTTTTGCTGACCAGCCTTCGCAACAATTTCAGCTTCACGTTCATGATTCTTTGCATTTAATATCTCGTGAGGAACCCCCATTTTTCGTAGCATATTTGAAACCAGCTCTGAGGTCTCGACATTTGCTGTACCTACTAATACAGGTTGACCAATTTCATATAGTCGTTTTACTTCTGCTACTAAGGCATTAAATTTTGCTTTTTGAGAAACAAAAATTAAATCTGGCATATCCTTACGAATGACAGGTAAATTTGTTGGAACCTCAACTACATACATATTGTAGATATTTCTAAATTCCTCTTCCTCAGTTTTAGCAGTACCTGTCATACCAGAAAGCTTGTTGTACATTCTAAAGAAATTCTGATAGGTAATGGTAGCTACTGTCTGAGTTTCCTTTTTGATTTCTACATTTTCCTTTGCTTCTATTGCTTGATGTAGTCCCTCAGAATATTGTCTTCCTTTCAAAATACGACCTGTAAAGGAATCTACGATTAAAACCTCTCCATCCTGAACTACATATTCTTTACCATTCGCAAATATATAGTTTGCCTTCATAGCATTATTAATTGCATGCACAAGCTCTACATATTGTAAATCATAAATATTTTCAACTCCAAAAACCTGTTCTGCCTTTTCCATTCCAGAAGGAGTCAACTGTACATGACGAGATTCTATATCAATTTCATAATCATCTTCAGTTAATCGCTTTGCAAAAGTATCTGCACGTAAATATAGAGATGAATTATTTTTTGGTGCTCCAGAAATGATTAATGGTGTTCTGGCTTCATCTACTAAAATCGAGTCAACCTCATCTATAATTGCATAATTCAAACCCTTGACCTGAGTGATTTGATTTTCATTTCTTACCATATTATCTCTCAAATAGTCAAATCCAAGCTCACTATTTGTTGAATACAAAATATCACAAGAGTAAGCCATTCTTTTTTCTTCTGAAGAAAGCTCTCTAATATTTAATCCCACAGTAAGACCTAAGAAGCGGTAAATCTCACCAATTTCGCCTTCCACCTCACGTCTTGCTAAATACTCATTTACGGTAACAATATGAACGCCCTTCTCACTTAATGCATTCAAATAGGCTGGAAAAACAGCTGTCAAGGTTTTACCTTCACCTGTTTTCATTTCTGCAATGTTACCACCATGAATTGCGATAGCACCAATCAACTGAACATGGAATGCTTTCATTCCTGTTACACGATAGGCTGCTTCACGAGCTACTGCATAAGCCTCAACTAAAATATCGTCTAAAGTTTTACCATTTTTCAGTTGCTCCTTCAATTCAATTGTTTTATTCCTAAGCTCATCATCTGTAAGTTTAGAAATGCGTTCCTCTAAGGCCTCAACTTTTAAAGCAATCTTGGCACAACGCTTCATTTCCTTATATCCTGAATCAAATAATTTTTTTAATCCCATATTCTCCACACAAGAGTATTATACTCTTCCTTCCTAACAAAATAACACATTCTATAATACTATAAACCCAAATTTTTTTCAAGTTGTAAGCCAAAGAACATTCGTTTTTTCTATGGTTTAATTGATTTAAAACATAATTCTTTCTTTTCCAAAGGAAAAAGGCTTATCATTTGACAAGCCTTACAATTCCACTTGACTAAGATTGTTTTTATTTCGCAGTTGTTTCAATCACAGCATAATTTCCGTCATTTCTTAAATAAATGACATTTGTTTTACGTGTTTCTTTATCAAGATAAATAAAGAAGTCATGTCCTAAAAGCTCCATTTGGTCAATTGCCTCTTCACGAGTCATTGGCTCTAAATCGACATTCTTATCACGCACAATTCGAGTTTCCTCTGAAAAAACTTCTGTTGTACGAATACCCTTCTTCCCCATCTTATCCTTCATACGATCATTGTAATGTCTAACCTGACGTACAAGCTTATCTATTGCTCCATCAATTGCAGCATAGACATCAACATCCTCTACTTCTGCACGAAGTATGATATTTTTGGCTGGAATTGTTACCTCAACCTTATGGAATGCTTTATACACCTTACAAACAACACGAGCTGTTAAATTCTCATGCTCAGATAATAGCCCCTCTAGCTTGGAAAGCTTCTTCAAGGCATACTCCTTGTTTGCCTCAGATGGTGCAAATCCATTTTTTCCTACAATTTCTACCTTCATAAAATATCACTCCTTTTCTACTCTTATTATATCATAAGTTACAAGCGTTTTCAATAGATTATAACTTATACACATTCTGAGCTTGCAATCCTTTTTCGCCAACAACTAAATCAAACTCAACCAATTGGCCTTCGTTTAAAGTCTTAAAGCCATCATCTAAGATACTGCTATAATGAACAAAAATATCATCATAGTTTTCTTTAATAATAAAGCCATAGCCCTTTTCATTGTTAAACCATTTAACCTTGCCTACTAGCATAATTCTTACCTCCCTTAAGTTTACTATTATCATACCTCTTTTTCTCTATACATTTCAACAAAAAGAATACCAAAAAAAACGACTATTTTTTTATCTCACAGCACAGTAATAAAATAGGCTTATTCTCTTCTTCTGAAATAAAATTAAATATCTCTAAAGACAAATCTGTTAATCGAAGGGAATCAAAATAAATAAAAAAATAATTTGGATGCTTTTTAATAAAGTAAGAGCAGATTCTAGAAATTTCATAGCTATATGATTCAAACTTCAACTGATAAACAACCTCAAATATAGAAATAATGACTAGATTAAAAGTTTGGAGAGGAATTTCCTCATACTTCATTTTTATTGGAAATGCCTTTCTACACATATTACAAATATAGTATTTTTTAGTTTCAAAAAGGCTTAAAAAATTTCGCTTCACATAAAATTTTTTATAACAGTTATAACAAATCATCTTTTTCCCTCCAAATAAATCATTACCAAAAAATTGATTTTTTTAAGTAAAAGAAAAAAGAATGATTTTTTCTCATTCTTTTATCGATTGATATTATATTTATCTGTGTCCATTCTAAATTCATTAATTATAGTTGCTCCAATAAGAATATCAGAACGAATACGATTCAATTGCTTATCATCAAGAGGTTTTGACATTTTCAATTCTAGAGAATCTCCACTATTATTAATTAATACATAAAAGATATTATTTTTAATTACAAAATACAAACCACCTGCATACATTTTTTCCAATTCAAGCATCTTTTTAATCATAACGGGAGTTAATATATAAAAACCATCCTCCTTAGAGGTTGCATAGCTTTTGAATTTCTTATTAAATTCTATAACCTCTGTTTCAAAAGGAATAAGCGGACGATACGTAAATCCACGCGTTGGAGAATTTACTACTTTAATCTCCATATCTAAATCTCTTAAAAAATCAATCTTAATTACTCTTCCTTTAAAATATTTCTGATAAGAAGTTTGTCGATTTCCATTACTATCATAAGTTACAACCTCCTCTTCTAACGTACAATCACACATCTCATAAGGAATTCCATTATAGGTACAGGATATGTAGTCCTCTGTGTGAGATCGGTCAGGAGTACTTGCTATTTTAAGAGAATTAATTTCATTGATTGAAATCCCACCTTTCATTTTATAAATAGCCTCTACACCAAGCTCTTCCTTAATCAATTTTTTTACAACCTGTTCCTTAAACTTCTTTTTAAATCTCTGAACTTCTGGCACAACGATTAGGATTACTACAATCGCAAGAATAAAAAAAATAAAGCCTGCAAAATGAACAAAGATGAAAATTACGATACCTAAAACAAAAAGCACACCTGCCAAAGCATAGGAAATCTTGTTTTTTCTATATATCTTTTTACGCTCCAGTTCAAGTTCTTCCAATTCTTCTACATTTTTTTCCATGCTATCACCTTACCTAATTATATACGATTTAATGATAAAATAAAAGAAAAATTGAGAAAAGAAAATATTTTTTTCAACTATAAAAGTTATAAATAGGAGTTTTTCGTAGACAAAAGGTGCATAATTATATTAAATCTTGAAAGAAAAAAGTGAGTGAAAAAAGGGTGAAATCACCCTTGCTTCTTAAGATCTTCTGTTCAAATGGTAGACAAGCTCCTTAAGTTCATTACAAATTGTATCAATTTTCTCATTTAAGAACTCATTGCTGAGTTCATCAACGCCTAATAAATAATCCGTTGAAACATTAAAGTATTCTGCCATACGCTTTATAATATCACTATTCATTAAAGTGTTTTCGTTAATATAATTATCAAGCGTTCTTCTTTCTATTTCTAAATCGTCAGCAACCTTCTTCCTTTCTAACCCTCTTTTTGTCATTAATTCAGCTAATCTTGTTTTCATTTTCTTTCCACATCCTTGTTTTATATATTTTAACACTATATTCTTATGCTTTCTTTATAACGGAAAGAAATACCTAATTATGGAAAGAAAAATCAAAAACCCTAAGATTTTTCTTAGGATTTAAGT
>JAIEEQ010000004.1 GCA_029067355.1 Anaeroplasmataceae bacterium
TTTATAGCGGGAATGATTTTAGTTATCAATATGAGTATAATCAAGATATGAATCTTATTAAAGTGTTTAGCAATGGTATTCACAAAAATACAATTTCTTATTCTTATGATTCTTTAGATAGAATTTATAAGGAGGGTCAGTTGAATTTAAATAAGGATTATGAATATCACTATAATGATTTTAACCGTTTAAGTGAAGTTTTATTAAACAAAAAATCTTATAAAAAATATACTTATGATTCTTTAGGTAGAATTACAAAATGCATGGAATTTGATAATTTACTAACAGAATATATTTATCAAGGAAATAATCTGAATCCTTCTAGTATTTTTAAAAAAGGAACTCGTAATACTTGCAATTTTATTAGAAATGGGTTATTATCATCATATGGTAAATACCAATTTGGATATAGTGCCAGTGGATTAAGAACCTATAAATATGATGGTTCATCTTATACTTGGTATTATTATTCTGGAGATAAATTATTAGGTGAGGATTTACCTAATAGAGCAAAGGTTCGCTATTTCTATGATGAACAAGGAATCTTAGGAGCAAGATATTATACACCAAATGGATCTATCCAAGATTATATCTATATAAAAGATGGACAAAACAATATTATTGCCATAATGAGAGGCTCAGACATAGTAGCACAATATCGCTATGATGCATGGGGGAATATTTTACAAGAATTTAAAGATTCTTCTGATTATTTTGCAGTAAATAATCCATTTAGATATAGAAGCTATTATTATGATAGAGATACTGGATATTATTATTTACAAAGCAGATATTATGATCCAGAAATAGGAGCATTTATATCTGCAGACACTATCAATTATTTGGATCCTAAAACTATAGGTGGATTAAATCTTTATACTTATTGTAATAATAACCCTATAATGTATGTTGACCCAAATGGTCATATGGCATTTTTCCTTATAACTATGTTGATAGGTCTTGCAATTGGAACAGGGATAGCTTTATATAATGATTATATAGATGACAACTCAATTAATGGTAGCATTGGTGTTGGTGGTTATATTATACCCATCTCAATTGGTGGAGCGGTAGGTGCGTTTGTAGGTATGGCAATAAGTGGTGCATTAACTGGTAGTTTTTATACAGGAGTTAAAGGTGTTATCACAGGTGCTAAAATGGTTTATGGAATGTATAAGGCAGTAGGTATTGCAGGTGCAGGATATATGATGCTAGATAATTTGTCTAATGCGTTGTATTATACACCGCATACCTTTTGGTCTGGGGGAAATATTGCTAAAAATTCTGCTATGGAATACTCTATGATGAATGGTGCAACAACATTGGAAATGACTCAATTAGGTAACTATTTGGAGAGTTTAAAAACTTACAATGAGGCAGCATAGAGAATAGCATCAGTCAACTTTGTAAATCAAGTGCCAGAGTATTCTAAAGTTCATGCAATTTTATATTATCCTGATATGAGAACTAATTCTATTTGGATAACAGAAGAATTAGTTGAATTAGCAAAAAAATTTGTAGAGATAATCATTGGAAAATAAATATTGATTTTAATAGTGAGAGGAAAGAAGAAATGAAATATTTTATACAGACGATTAGACTTTGCCCAAATTTTAATATTTTAGGCTTTGAAAAAACTGAAGAAGGATTATATAGAAATACTTTAGATAATTCTTTGTGGGTTGAAAGAGATTTACTTGATTTGGGTTGGGGAAGAGAAAAAGGATTATGTAGAACTCCATTGCTTTCCTTTGAAAAATTGTTAGAACTCGTATTTATGACATTCAACACAAACAGTAAAAAAATTACTGATGAACAATATAATTTTTGGGGAGCATTAAGTATATTGTTAGAAGAT
>JAIEEQ010000040.1:0-22766 GCA_029067355.1 Anaeroplasmataceae bacterium
GTGTGTGGGGTGGTGGGCTCGGTTTTTTGTATATTTTACTTCTTTCTACATATTTTCAATTTTTATTTTTCCCCCCCCCCGTGTGTTTTTGTCAAGAGAAAGTTTTTTGCAGAAGCCTATTGTAAATCCTATAATTACGTTGTAATACCTTATAAAAGTAGGCATATAGAAGGAAATTTTTAGGCAGTATGATACAAATAAGTATGCAACACATCTTGAGATTGATTGCACAACAAACAAAAAAAGTCTATGAATTTTTATTGAAATTCATAGACGTATTCTTTGTGAGATTCTTAAAATCAAAGGAAAGAAAATCATTTTACAGCCTTGATTTACTTTTTGAATTTTACATCTCCATTCACATAGACCTGCTTCACATCTACTTGAGCATCAAATAAGATTATGTCTGCCTTTTTTCCAATTTCAATGGAGCCAAGTTCTTTTTCAAGATGAAGCAATTTAGCTGGATTTAAGGACATCATTTTAACTGCTTCATAGATAGGTGTTCCTATATTCAGCATAGTTCTAATCAGCTGATCTGCACATGCGACAGACCCTGCAAAGCTAGACATATCTGGCATAAAGCCAACATGATTCTTAATTAAAACCTGATGGTGATCCTCTGGATTTCCTAAATAAAATAATCCATCTCCAAAGCCAGCAGCACTCATAGAATCTGTAACCAAGATAATTTTATCATATCCTTTATTCTTAATCATTAATTTTAACAGTGTATCTGGAAGATGATGTCCATCAGCAATAGCCTCTAAATACAAATCGTCCTCCAAATAGGCTGCCTCATTAATGCCAGGATGTCTGTAACAGTTGATTCTTACGATGCTTGATGTCATAGAATACATATGAGTTACAGATCTAAACCCATGCTTAACTGCCTCATAGACATGGAAATCCTCAGCACATGAATGTCCAATAGAGGCATTAATTCCTCTTTTGAAAAGCTCATCCCCTAGCTCATAAGCACCTTCTAACTCTGGCGCAATCGTCCAGCGTAGGATATTAGAGGAGCTTTCTAAAATTCGCATATACTCTTCTTTCAGAGGATTTTTTATATATTTTTCTGGGATAGCCCCCTTTTGCTTTAGAGCTAGATAAGGTCCTTCTAAATGAACGCCTAACAATCTAGCTGGAATAGCTTCATCATTTTTTAGGATATCAAATTGCTGTAAAAAATGAATGGTGTATTCTGTATCTGAGGCTACTGTTGTAGGAACAATGGAGGTTGCGCCATGCTGCAAATGCAAAGTTGTAGCTGACGTAAATGCTTCTAATGTTCCCGTCATATAATCATAGCCATTTCCGCCATGACTATGAATATCAATGAATCCTGGGGAAACATATAGTCCCGTTGCATCAATGGTTTCACAATCCTCTTCTATCTTTCCAATTTTGGCAATTCTATCATTTACAAGTAAAAGATCTGTTTTTTCTACTCGATTAGCAAAAATGACATTGCCATTTTTAATTAAAATTTTTTTCATAAAGTTCACTCTCTTCCTATACGTAAGGATTATTTTCTGGATCCCGATATACTCTTACACCATCATTCAAATTCTGCATTTCTAATAAAAGCTCTGCTGATAATTCAAAATTATTGCAATAATTAGCTTGAACTCTTACTGGGTCCTTTGATTTCACTAAGGGAATCACACCCTTGCTGATGCCAAAGGAAAGTACTAGATTAGCAATTGTGGTCTGATTTACTTCTGCTAGTTTCTTTAAGGCTTCATTTTTAAAAACCAATCCCTTGGCAAATAGACCATAGCCAATAACCTTTATATTATTTGATTTACAATACTCTAAAAACAGCTCCTGCTGTAAAAATGGATGAAATTCAATTTGACAATACATTGGAGCTGTTTTAGCATCCTTTAAAAGCTTATCCAAATAATATAGTGTAATATTACATATTCCGATTGCCTTACAATAGCCATGCTCGTATAAATATTCTAGTCCTCTCCAGGTATCTAGTAGATCCTCATATCGTCTAGGCATCCAGTGAATAAAATAGATATCTATATAGGATAATCCTAAAAGTTCAAGACTTTTTTTACATTCTTCTATTGCTACATCGTACCCTATTTTTTTTGCATATAGCTTTGTGCTTACAAGGATAGACTCTCTGTTGATATTGCTGTCTATAATTGCCTTGCCAACTTCCCTTTCATTTTGATATACGGCTGCAGTATCAATAAGTCTATATCCTGTTTTTAACGCACTACTAACACTAGTGTAAGTATCACTTCCTTCCAAAAGGAAGGTACCAATACCTAAGCAAGGGTCATTTATTTTTGTCAGTTTACTCATTTGTTAGAAAAGATGATGCAAGGCCAAATTGTATTCGCATTACCAATCATATTTCTTACACTTGAATAAGCACCATCCATAGTTTCGTTTGTCATAATGATTGTAAAATTATCAGATTTTAATTTGTTTTTCATATAATCTGTTATATCAATGTAATAGGTTAAGAAGGATTCGTTTACCGCCACACACTCCAAATCTGTAATCAATACACATTCATTATTTGGATCATAGATATTTGAACCATATGGATAAATGGAAATAGGATATTCTCCTGTGGAATCCCAAGGAAGACTAGAATTATTTGTAGGATTATTGATATAAGGAGCATTTCCCCATGTTAATTCTGAGGCTTCCCAGTCTAAATCTTCTACTCCCCAGAAAAAGAAATGCTGTTTAGCACTTTTTGAAGTTGTTGTAATTCTTAGATATACCTTAGAGGAGGAATCTAAAAGAGAGCGATCAATTGTATATTCCTCATAAATCACACGATTTAACAAAGGCTCTTCATGTGATCCCTTAAAATAATAATATCCTGTTGGATTAATTGTGCTATCATAGTTCCCTCGATTTATATTTCCTTCTTGGGTCGGATATACAGAAACACCTTCTACTGGGTCAAAATAGTTAGATTCAGGAGGTAAAATGAAGCTGTCCTTATCTGATAAAATACCATTTGTACAATTTACAAACTGATTATTTTTTATCTTGGTACCCTCTTTATAGGTTTCAAAATACATAGCTGTCTTAACATTTTTAATTGTATTACTTTGAATATCTAATAAATAAATGCCCAAGGATGGATCATTCCAAACATAGGAATAATAAGATGAAATTCCCATACTCTCCCCACCAATACCTACGATTTCATTATTTCTAATCGTAGTATTTGGACCATAGGTTATACGAATTCCTGTTGATCCGTCTTTTAAATTTTTAAAGACATTATTATATACCTGTGTATCTGGAGTGCCATAAGAAATTTGAATACCTCCTAATGCATTTTCAACTTCATTGCCATAGATGATATTTCCTGGTCCAGTAGCATCATGAGTTGAACCTGGATTCCCTAGTCCAATACCTGTTTTTGCAACATTGGACACTTTGTTCTTGGAAAGAACATTTAAAAATTCATCCTCACCATGTAAATCCAAAGGCTCATCCTGACAACCATCAATACTATTATTATAAATTAAATTGTTATGTGTTACATAGGATAAAATAATTGCATGACGCAAGTATGGCCCTTTAAAGGTATTATTCGCAATATAATTGTATCGAGAATCGGATAGAGAGCCAATCATATTGAAGGATTCAAAGCCGTTTCCAGAAATCTGAATCCCATAGCCTGCTCCTGTACCTCCTATATCAGTAGCATTAGATATTTCACAGTCTATAACTCTGCAATCCTGAGTTTTTTTGAAGAGTACAGCATTTTCCTGAAAATAAGAAATATTGCAATTTTTAATAACTACATTTTGTGTACTTTCAATTGGATCTGTATTCATCACGGCAATCTGAGTATTTGGAGCATATTGATTTCCTTCTACATTGTTTTTACTAGTATTTAAATCAACAGGCATTTTATCCTCAGGTACTTCTGCTGTAAAGCTTAAATCACTTATTGTAACATTTGAGGCATTCACAATGGCTAAGGTAGCTGTTGACTTTGTTAAATTGTTATCCGCACTGAATTTAGATACTAAAATCGTGTTATCCTTTCCAGCTCCCTTTATATTTATTCCACTTGTATAAACATACATATGAGCATAAAAAGGACTACTCAGTGTATTGGAGGAAAAATAATATCTTCCCGCTGGAAAATAAATATAATCACCCTCATTTGCTGAGGCAATCGCTTGCTTCACAGCTAAAGTATTATCAAATGCTTCATCATTTGCTTTTGCCCCAAACATTATCACATTAATTCGATTTCCAGTTTCTTCATTTTCCTTTGGGAGGTTGTGTATACTTCCATCTGGATTGTAAAGCCCTGGTTTCGTGTAATCCTTATTATGACCCCAGTTTCCTTTATATTCATAGCTTAAACCATCAATATGGTTTGGATCTAAGTCTGGATCAATGCGAATGTCTTGATCTATATCCTGTGTTCCGTTATCATCGAGTGTTGCATCATCTGCTGGCTCTTTATCTGTTTTACAAGCAACCAGCGTCAACAATGATAATAAACACAAAAGCATTCCAAAAAAACGTTTCATTATATCATTCCTTTCTTTTTATTTTATTTGGTTATTTTCCTGATACGTGTTTGGCCCATCATTAATGTAAATCCCATACTGACATGCTTCAATTTTATTGCGGATGACCTGAGTATAAGTCGTTCCTCTAGCAATAGTTATTCCATATCGACATTCTACAAAGGTGTTTTCATATATGACATTTCCATAGCCACTTTCATCATGAGTAGATCCAGTATTTCCTAATCCTAATCCTGCTCCACGTCTTGATCCTTTTCCATAGTTTTGTACAAATACATTTAAAAATTCATCCTGTCCATGAACATCAAATGCATCATCTGCACTATCTGTTACTTCGTTATTGTAAAATAAATTGTTATGCGTCAAATAAGAAAGGATGATTCCATGACGAATATAGGGACCAATTACCTTTACCCCTGTTACAATGTTGTAGCAGGAATCTAAATTTGTATCAATGTACTTATAATACTCATGTCCATAGCCTCTAATCTCTATACCATATCCTGCTCCACCTCCACCTAAATCTGTGGACTTAGTGATAACACAATCCGCAATCTTACAGTCTCTTGTACAAAATAATCTAATTCCATCATATTGAAAATACTCAATATAGACATCATGAATATAGATATTTTGAGTTAAAGTTGCTGAAGATGTATTATATACCACAATGCCAAATGCTGGAGCATATTGATTTCCTTCAGGATTATTTACTTTCGTATCATTAATATCCTTAGGCAAGCATGAATCATCAGTATTGGCAGAAAATCCAAGATTTGAAATCGTTGAATTAGACATATTCCCACAGACTAAGGTCGCTGTCTTTTTTCCTAGTGATTTATCTACATATTCTTTATTTTTAAAATTAGATACAAGAATGGATGAACTCTTTCCTTCCCCAATTAAATTGATGCCTTCCTTAAGCTTGATATGAGCATAATAGGGCTGTGTAATCGTTGCAGATGAGAAATAATATTTCCCCTTTGGAACATATATCTCATCGCCAAACTGTGCTGATGCGATTGCATTTTGAAATGCAAGAGTATTATCAAAAGCAGGATCATCAGCCTTAGCACCAAAAAGACGAACATTGATTCTTTTTCCTATGGTTTCATTTTCTTTAAAATCAGTATGCTCACTACCATCCTTATTTAATAATCCTGGATACAAATATCCTTTATAGTAAGGATATTCTTCTGCTACTGCCTGACTCATTTTATAATCATAGTTTATGGTATGATTGATATTTTCTGTTCCTCTTGGAAGAGCCAACACCGTAATATAAAACTCTTTTATTTTCGTTTCTTCATTTAAAGATAAACAAGCAGTTAAAGTGACTGTTTCATTTTCTTGCCCTCTTTGGACAACGCCTGTACTAGATAGAATCGTTTCATTTGTAGAATTCCATTGGATTTGCACCTGATTTATCATTAGAGGTAATGTAATATTTTCTTCTATCTCAAGAGGAAGCTCTAATGTATGATAAGCCTCTTCTAAATTAGAAGATATTGGTATTTCTTTTAGATTCTGTCCACAGGCAAATAGCAGTGGAAAAAGGAAAACTAAGAAAACAAGTTTTTTCATAAGAGCCCCCTTTAAGAGACTTTAGTACGATTATAGGCTGCTTGATAAATTTCAATATACTCCTCTATATTTGCATTCTCATAGGCTTTTTTAATATCTGCTACGGATTTCACCGCATTCTTATCAGAACGAATATATAGATAAATCATACTCATTTGATCATCACCAACAGAAAGAGTAGACAGTCTGGCAGATTCCTGCTTAGTTAATGAATAGCATGGTGCAGAAAGCTCTAACAGCTTAGAAGGCTTATTGTATCCCAAGGTTAATACGCCCTTCTCGTATAGCTTATATCCCTCTTGAGCTTCCTTTGTCATATTCTGATATTCAAATCCAATATCAGCTTTATATCCAATTGCCATTCGAATTCCCATAAATTGCTGTCCAAAGGTTGCAACATCGCCATTGGTATAAATATTGGATTGCTCTACGATCCATTTTGAGAGGGTAGGTACTTTGTCCCCGCTAGGAAGCGTATAAAGATTTTCAAAATCTGCCATAACTCCTGGAATACCAAAGTTCTGAACATTACTTCCAAAATCAGTAAAGAAGAAATTAAATAGCTCTAATGCTTTATCTAAGGTCTTTCCTGAGGTATTCTTTGAAATTGCCCAACCATCAATCATTACAGTTCTTGGAATTTCAATATAATGATAGAACTGACTATCATGCATACCCGCTAAAGTTGTAACAGGAGGAAGCATTGCTTTAACTACACCTGTTGGTGAGCTTGCAGCCGTAGATGGAATAAAATCAAAGGTCATAAAGCCTAACTGCTTAACAGTAGATACACCACTAGAATTCACACTCAAATCAGAGGAATAGAAAATAGAACGGAAATCAGCACTATTGTTTGTATCATCATAGTCTGAGTTAATTAAGCCTTCACTAAAGATTTGCTTTAAATAGTCTATTCCTTCATAAACCTCATCTTGATAGAAGCTATATTGTAATGTATTACTTTCATCAACAAACCATAATCCTGTATAAGTGTTTGTTCCATATACTCTTGTCCCACCAAAATAATTGATTAGTTTAAATATTTCAGCTCTTTGATTTTTTGTTCTAAAATAGAAAGGAACAATTTCACAGGTACCAGTTTGTCCTGTTGTCAGCTTAAACAAGGTATTAGGATGTAGCTTCATCACACGCCATAAGGCAACCAGCTCATCAATATCATAATTTGCTGTATCATTTAAATAAAGATCACTTCTTTTTTCTAAATTTGGATATGTTGCATCAATGTATGAAATGAGTTGCTGTCTTGCTACGGAAGCTGTTAATTTTCCTGAGGATGCAGCCTGATTTTGAAGTTCTATTACATTTGTTGAATAGCGGGCCTTATCTGCCTTCCAATACCCATTATAAGAAACATCTAACGTTTTTGTTTCTGATAAAACATTGTTTGTATCTAGCAGCTCTTCTACCCAGTTCTCTCTTCCATAAAACACTTTAGAAAATTCATCTAGCTCTGCTATATAAGGCACATTGTATATGCCACCATCATATGCTGTAAGCTGTTGCTTAATTAATGGATATTCATCTAAGTAATTCATAAAATCAGGAAGCTTATCCTTATAATCTAATAAATTAACTAGTTTTCCTCTAGCTCCATATTCCATAAAAGTTTCTGCAACATTGCCTCCATAGATATCTGCATCCTCAAAATTAGTTGAAGCTGCAATCTGAATCATATTTTCAGCAGTTTGCCCTTGTACAGTAACATCCTTAATGGAAACATCTAAATGATTTCCTATATAATTCCAAACTGGTTTAATTTGACCATTAGTATAGATTGAGCCATCTGGAAGTGTAACTGGTGTTCCTGTATTATAGGTTAACGTCTTTAATGCATTTCCAGTTGCAAAATTGATCCTTAATTCTGTTTTATTTGAATCATTATTTGGACCATCAGGTCCTATTGGAATGTTTTTCCTACAACCTGCCAAGCTAAATAAGGCAAGTAATCCTAAACCAATTCCTATAAATTTCTTATTCATAACTATCTACTCCTTTACTAAAGAATAAGAATCCTCATCAATATAAAGCTCTGAATCCTTACAAGTTCTTAAAATACTTGCTGGACAATTTGGCGTAATTTCACCTAATAAAGTATTTAAAATTGCATATTTCTTAGTTGGTCCTGGAACCACAGCGACCTTCTTTTTACAGGCTAGTAGTGGTGGGATTGTAATAGTTAAGGCTTGCTTTGGAACCAAATCCAAATGTGTAAAGCATCCATCATTGACCTGCTGATTTCTACATACCTCATCTAAATCCACAGTTTTTACTGTAAGTGGATCATTAAAATCACAGAACGCTGGATCGTTAAATGCCAAATGGCCATTTTCTCCTATACCTAAAATTACTAAATCTATTGGCTTTTCATTTAATAGTTTTGTATATAATTTTAAATCCTCTTCTACACTTGCGGTTGTTCCTCCAAAAGGATACCAATGCCCCATAGAAACGTGGTCTACCAACCGATCCTCTAAAAATTTAGTAAAGCTTTGTGGAGCCTTTTTATCAATCCCAACATATTCATCCATATGAAAGCCTGTAACCTTAGACCAATCAATATCTGTGTCTTTCAGATAGGCAAGCATTTCATTTTGTGAAGGAGCACTGGCAAAAATGACTCTAGCTTCCCCATTTTCTTGAATGGCTTCTTTGATAATATGCTCTATTCTTTTGCCAGCTACCACCCCCATTTCCTTTCTTGTTGAACTAATGTGAACCTCAAGTTCACCATACATTTTAATTTTTTTCATATCATTTCTCCTTAAAATAATTTCTTTAGTAAAATATAACCCCAATGCATTGGTTTTTCTTCAAAGCAAATCTCCACTTTTACACCAATGATTTTTGAAAATAAATATAAAATATAATATCCTCGATAGGAATCAAATTCCTTAATCTGCATATACTCCCAGGTATGATGTAAATAATGAGGCAAAACATAGTTATATGCTCTTTTTAGTTCCTCATTATTGATAAAACTATACCCATAATTCTGTAATAAATAAGCACTTTCTAAAAGCATCTTTAATCCCATTGTTGTATAGCTTTTTGTTTTTGTGCGTACTAGCTCTAAAGGCATAAGCCCTGCTTCATTGATTTGTAACTGCAATCTTTCTAAAAGCTTTTTATAGTAAGGCCCCTTAAGAGAATCTGCCTCTCCTAGGAAGGAAGAAATATTGAGGATAAGCAGATCGTATAAGGAGCCCTGGTTATTGGCTCGTGCACCTTCAATTCTACCTGGCTGTGATGTCAAAAGCCAAGATAAGAATTCTTTATGCCATTTCTTCATCTCTACATAAAAGTCATTTGGCAAAAGCTTTTCCTGATGAAGAATGGTCAATAAATGTAGGGCATATCCATAGCTTGCTGCATAATCAATTATGCCACCTGGTTCTCCCTCATTTACCCCTGGAATACACTGGGCATATTGTAAATGAGGATTCATTTTAGTTGTTTCATCAATAAACCAAAAGTAATTATATTTAAGAATAATGCTTAAATACTTAGACTCATTAGAAACATAGTATAAAATTGCACTCAAATAGGTAATATAAGCAAGTGTTCTAAGAGATTCTTTATCTCCATGAATTGACTCTGGATTATCTACACCATCTCGTTCAACATAGGGCAGACCATCCTCTGTATCTGGATTTGGCCAATGATAGATAGAACAAGACATATAGTCATGTGGATTCTTGCTTGGAGCTAGGTGCTTCTTTTCTACAACACTATGTATTCCAAAAGCAAGAGCTTCTTCTAATAAATCATCTAGCCTTTTTAAATCCAAGGGAATTATTTTATTTTTTATTTTCTCTAAATCCTCTTTTTGAAATAAATATAGGTTATTGACGATTTCATCAAAATATTCGTTAAGTCTCATTTCCACCTCCATAAACATCTGCCAGCAAAACATATTGCAATTTTTTAGATTTCTTCAGCTCAAAATTTTTTAAACCAAAATATTTTTTTGCGTTGTAATAAAAATAATTATCATATTCCTCAGTAAATGGTGTATGCTGAGGATATTCCCAGGCTTCTTTAGAGCAATGACTACCATAATAATGAACTGATGTCATCAGTAATGGATAGTTTTTTAAATCCATGCAAAGAATTTTTCCTATTTCTATAAATAATTTTAGATTCATAAAATAATAGCTTCTGGAATTTACTCTTTTTGTTTCTAAAGGCATATCTCCGTTCTCAAGAATTTGCTGTTTCATACGCTCAGTATATCTTGATTTGATAAAAACCATCATATAATAGTCATCTAAGAATGTAGAAATAATCAATAAAAGATAATCATATACTAAAGAATGATTATTTTTACATTCATTCATTTCCTTACCAAATGGTGATTCTAAAAGCCATAATTGAAATTGCCTTAGCCAGGTTCCAAGATTTAAGCAAAGCTCGTAATCTAAAAGTCGTTCTGCTCGTAAGCCCTGCAAGATGGCTAAAGCATAACCAAAGGTTACACCAAAATCAATAATTCCACCACGTTGACCTTCATTAACTCCTGGCATAGCTTGACCATGATTGAGATTTGGATTCATCTTAGTTTCTGGATGAATGAAAAAGCAGTACAGATGATTACGCAGAGGAAGATAATACTTCTTATCCTTTGTAATATAATATAGTAAGCCTAAATAATAAACTGCATAGGCCATTTTTCTTAAAGCCAGCTTATCTCCTTCTAAATGTCTTGGATTTTGATTTCCATCTTTTTTAATATAAGGAAGACCATCCTTTGTATCAGGGTTTGGCCAGCTGTATATTGAAAATGACTCATAATCATGCTTATCTTTTACCAAAATTCCTTTCTTTTTATAGGTTACACTTTGGTAGGGAATCTCCATTGCTTCTTCTGCCATTTTGACTATTTTCTCTAAATTTTTATTGCTGATTTTACGCTTAATCTCTCTTAACTCTGCTTCACTAAAGGCATATAAAGAGTTTACAGGCTCCTTCATAAATTCATCAAAAGTCATTTATATCATTCCTTCCCTGTAAAAAATTTAATGTAAATTTATACTTAAGAATATAAAAGATATAATAAACTGCTGTATAGATGAAAGCATAGCCAAAAGGCTCAACTGGAAAAAAAACCGTAGTTTTATCTGCACTGCGAATCAAAATAATTAAGCGATTGATTCCTTCATAAATGCCAATTACAATAAGCACAGAAAAGAGTGTTTCCAAATAGGTATAAATCCAAACCTTTATTCGTTGAAATGAATTCATATCCTTGTATTTTTTTTGTAAATTTAGTCTTGTTTTAAAAGCAGACTTAACTATTGTATTTGTTAATAGTAAATCACAAAGAAAATGAGCAATAGGCAGTAAGAGAATCAAATCCAAAAAGTCATTAGATATGCCACTTCCCCATAAAACCAAATAGCAAACCAGTCCTGAAAACCAAAGCCTAACAAGAAATGCTTTAATCTCTTCCTTTATTGGAAAGTCCATGTTTTCTTCTCCTTCTAATAACGATTTCAGCTATAAATAATCCCATTTCAATACATCCCATAACGATTGCAAAAATTACAAAGTTAACAGAGTCATCAATTGCATAAACAATTTTTATAGCATCCTCATAGGAATAACCACCATTTAAAGCTGTCTGATAATATATATCTCCTTGCATTGTAACAATATATACAATCATGGTTATCGTAGAAATGAGAAATAAAAGGATAGAAAACACATAATATTTCTTCTTTTCATGAATTCTCATTAGACTTACCGCCATTAAAATAAGGGCAATCTGATTGATAAAGGTAAATATAGCTACCGTAGAGGATACCTTATAAGCTGCCTCATTATGAATTCTTCCAAAGGCTACCTGAGACAATGCATTAACCATGGCTAGTATAACCATTATCTTTTGTAATGTGAATCCATCTTTATTATAAATTATGGAGGAAACCTTGTGCTTAAGAACTCCCATCATGATTGATCACCTCGTATGGACTTAGACGTTTTTTTATCAAAAAGAATTATTTTATAAAGATTAATTTTAATCCTACATTTTTCTAAACCAGCAATGCTTTCCTTTGTGTTAACTGCAATCTTTGTTTCACCAAGAAACGTATGAACAATTGATTTCGCACCTAGATATTCAACATAATCTATAACTGCTGTAAAATCTTCATTTTCTTTAACAATGGATAAATTTTCAGATCGAATGCCTAAAATCACTTCAGAATTTGTTATGCCCTTATACCCTGGTAACTCTAAAGAAAAGAATTGATTGATGTAGCGTCCATCTTCTAGCCTTCCATCAATTAAATTAATTTGTGGCGTACCTAAGAAGGTTGCAGCAAATAATGTTTCTGGATGGTTATAGATATAATTAGGAGCCCCAACCTGCTCAATAACACCATTGTTCATTAAAACAATCTTAGTGGCCATCGTCATTGCTTCAACTTGGTCATGACTCACATAGATGATGGTTTGATTATATTTTCTCCAAAGCTCAATAATCTCTACTCGCATATCTCCTCTAAGCTTGGCATCTAGATTAGATAAAGGCTCATCCATTAAAAATAGCTTAGCCTCTCTTGCAATCGTTCTTCCTAAAGCAACTCTTTGTCTTTGTCCACCAGATAACTGACCTGGCTTCCTCTTGAGCTGTCCATCATCTATCTCTACTATTTTAGAAGCATTCATTACCTTTTCATGAATGAGTCTTCTGTTCTTTTTTCTGACAAGTAAAGAAAATCCTATATTGTCATACACACTTAAATGAGGATACAGAGCATAATTTTGGAATACCATTGCAATATCCCGTTCCTTTGGAGAACACTCATTAATCTTTTTCCCCTCTAAAATCATTTCACCATCTGTAATGGATTCTAATCCAGATATCATTCTAAGCATTGTAGATTTACCACAGCCAGAAGGTCCAACAATGACAACAAAGTCATGCTCATCTACTTCTAAATTGAAATCCTTAACTGCACAAAAGCCATTGGGATATACCTTGTCAACATGCTTTATAGATAAATAAGACATTTTATACCCCTTCCTTCTTTATAAATTTTGATCGAAATATACTTTTAAGTAGACTAGATGCTCCTGCATAGATGGCAAGCATCCCTGTTATGATATATAGAATAATGTTAATAACCGTATTGGTCTTTTCTGGTAAAAATGCTAAATGAACTAGCTGAAATACGCCTATGGCTATAACGATGTAAGACCATTCCTTATGATATTTTTTAATTTGCTCTGCTGCTAAAAACATAACTAAAGTTAAAACAATGTTAAAAATATCAAATACAAAGATTCGGATGGTATATTCCATTAAAGAGGTAGAATAAATAGTTATGATAGTGTTTAAAATGATAAATAGCATTAACCAAAAAAAATCTATTTGATTAGGTCTAAATATAGTTATTTCTTGATCGATGTAATCCCTTTTTTTAAACAAGAGCCTCACCTCTTCCTTTTAGATATTGCCAAAAGCCTAAACTATATGCTCCTATGGAAAGAAAATTAATGACAACTAGCCCAATAGCACTAAATCCCAAGAATACTGGAAAAAACATATTTCCTTGAAATCCATCTAATTTTGATATGCCAGAATAATCATAGAAATGATAAAATGTAGTTATTGAAAGCATATGTGTGAAAATCAAGATTCCAAACACAATTCCTACAAGTAGAATGACAACAAAAATCGGAAAAGTAACAAAGGACGGATAATATTTTTTAGGCTGTAAAATAAAACATACAAGGAGTAGTATTACAAGTACAAGTGCATATACAAAGGCTGTTTGATTAAAGCTTTGTAAATCCGTGGAATAATATTCAACAAGTTCCTCATTTCCATAAAGAAAGGTATTATAATAGGAGGTTGAAAAAAATATAGTTGCTGTAAACAGTAAAAATGTAAAGATAGTAAATATATAAAATATGTATTTTTGTAGCTTTAAAACGTTCAATTTCATTACCCCTTGACACCTCCTACTGTTACACCCTTTTCAAAATATTTTGAAATATATGGGTAAATAATCAAAATCGGTATGATAGAGCATATCAGTATTGCATAGACATAGGATTGTGCTGCAAAGGTAACATTAGATGGCATAGCCCCCACCAGGTTATCATATTCGTTAATTAAGGTCCTCATATATACCTGTAAGGGTGAATCAATCTGATCTTTTACTAGCATCATATTCCAGAAATATCCATTCCATCTAGCTGTTGCATAAAACAGGGTTACTGTTGCAACGGCTGATTTTGACATAGGAAGATAAATTCTTGTAAATATTTGTACCTCGCTTGCGCCATCTATTCTTGCTGCTTCTTCTATTTCTGAAGGAACAGATTCAAAATAAGACCTTAGTAAAATGACATTATAGGCAGTAGCACCAAAGGCTATAATCATACCCCATTTTGAAGACAATCCAAATGTCTTAAATACATTGGTATAATTCAGATAGGTTGGCACAATACCAGCAGAAAACCACATAGTAAAAACAATGATAAAGTTGAATTGCTTTCTGAAAAGTAGCCTTCTTTTGGAAAGGGCATAAGCACCTACACTTGAAACAAACATACTCCATAGTGTACCAAACAAGGTATAAAATATTGTATTAGAATAAGCCACCCAGAAAGAATTATCATTATATAGCTTTTTATAGGTATCAAACTGAATATCCACAGGAAATAGAGCTACTAGACCAGATTCATAAGCCAGTTTCCCACTGATTGATGCAGAAAATGCATAGATAATTGGATATAAAGCAATAATAGCTAAGCATGTAGTCAATAGATAGGCTACAATTTTAAAAATTATTTCTCCTCGATTTAATCGTCCCATTTTATACCTCCTACCAAAGGGATGTGTTGCTAACCTTACGACCAATAAAATTAGCACCTATAACCAAAACAAATCCTAATATAGCATTAAACATTCCTGAAGCTGTAC
Source organism: Anaeroplasmataceae bacterium (assembly GCA_029067355.1). Taxonomy (GTDB): domain Bacteria; phylum Bacillota_I; class Bacilli_A; order Acholeplasmatales; family Anaeroplasmataceae; genus Pelethenecus. The sequence goes on from JAIEEQ010000040.1 coordinate 15,082, forward strand.
CTAATGATGTGTTTCCATTCTCCACACCTATTCGATAGATAAAGGAGGAAATAATATCTGCCGTTTCATATGTCTTGTTATTGTATAGTAGGATAATTCTTTCATATCCAACATTCAGCATACTTCCAATTTTCATAATTAGCATTACAGTAATCATTGGGGCAATCGATGGTAAAGTTACATACCTTACTTCTTGGAACTTGCTTCCACCATCTACCTTTAAAGCTTCATACATTACTGGAGATACTCCCATAACCGCCGCAAAATACACGATACTGCTATACCCACTTTCTTTCCATAAGCCAGTGATGATGTAAAGAGGCTTAAAGTATTCTGGAGAATCTAATATTTTCACATCCTCTGGAATGATTTTAAGTACATACAGCATATGTGCAATTACTCCTGTTGAGGTTGTTGATTTGTAAACCAAAAATATAACCAATCCTGTAATGGTAACCTCACTAATGAAATGAGGCAGATAAGATACAGTTTGTACAACCTTTCTATATATATCATTACCAACTTCACTAAAAAGGATGGCTAGTATTATAGGAAAAGGAAATCCAAAAACTAAATTATAAACACTAATTTGAAATGTATTTCTAAATGCTCTCCAAAATTGACTTGCAAAATTACCAAACATTAGATCATAAAATTTTGAGGCACCTATAAAATCAGATCCCATAATTCCCTTTGAAGGATCATAATCCTTAAAAGCCAAAAGTAATCCACCCATTGGAAGATACTGAAATATAAAATACCAAAGAATTAAAATACCAATGAAAATGTAAAGGACATAATCTTGCTTAAGCTTCTTAAAAACTAATTTTGTGTCTTGTCGTTTTCTAAAACCTTCCATTGTTCATCACCCTCCTCTTGATTCATTTTTAAATGATTTTTAACATTTACAATTAAATTATCGATTGATCTTAATAATAAAATTAATACAAAGCTAATAACGATAGAGTATATCTCCTGATTAAAGATATAAAATACAATATTTCCAAGAAAATTGAAATCACCCAGAAATAGTAAGGAAAACCCTTCTCCTATTCCTATAAGAACATAGGTTAATAATAGCAGGGATAGTAAGACAAGGGGATTCTTCCTTACTTCTTTCTTATATTTTGTTAAAATTAAGGGAATAACAAATAAGAATACTACACTTCCTAAATTTGCAACCAATGTAATTGCTATTTCTGTTTGAAAGAAATAAATTTGAACAATACTTACTATGATTTGTGATATGAAATAGGGAAGAATCCCCAAATAGTTCCAACGCACTAAGGTTATGAATAAAACAAGTACAGTAAAGGAAAAATAAAACTGAAAGGATTTATTTGTAAAAACAAATAAAGAAACAACTGATGAAAAGACCATCAATATCAAAAATATAAACAAATCCATTCTTCTGTACATAGAGTACTGCACTTTATCACCTCATAATGTTCATAATCACAAACCTTGTTCACGCAGTTTTGCTTAAATAAAACCAATGCTCTTGCAATAGTTCTATCTAAGCCAGTTTGTTCTGTGCAAAATATACTACACTTTATAGCGCCTTATCGTTCTCAATCACAAACGACGTTCACATATCATTGTTTAAATAAAGCTAATGCCTTCGCATTAGCTTTATTTAATGCTACTTTATTAAATATTTACTTTTCCTAGTAATAGTATTTGCAACTTCTACGATTTTTTTCGCAGTATCTTCAATATCAACATCTTCATATAACGAGGATGTGCTGATTGCATAATTAGCAACACCATTCGCATCAAAAATTGGAGCTGAAACACAAATCATATAATCCTTTATCTCACGGTCATCCACAGCATAACCATTTTTTCTGACCTCAGCTAAATTCTTCTTTAAATCCCCAACGTTTAAAATGGTATTTTCAGTAAATTTTTTAAATTGTATTTTACTGAAATCAAATTCATCTTCACGATAGGCAAGCATTGCTTTACCAAGTGCTGTGCAAAATAGATCTGCTCGTGTATTAACAGAACAATGATTTAAAATTGCTGTTGGTGGCTGGTATTTAAATACATATAGTACCTCATCATCATCATATTTACCCATAAACACCGTTTTTGATAATGAATCTCCAAGCTTCTTTAATATTGGTGTTGCAATATTAATAATATTATTGTCCTTAATATAGCGATATCCTATATCATACGTTTTTGGTCCTAAGGTAAATGTTTTTAACTTTTCGTTTTTAACCTCTAGCATTTCACAATCAATAAGTGTATAGATGATATCAAATGCAGAGGATTTAGGAATATTCAAATCATGCATAACATCAGAAATTCGGAAACCTTCCTGATTGTTCTCTGCTGCATATTCCAATATTTCAACACTTCGTTTTATCATTTTATTCATCTGAAGACCCCTCCCACAACTTATGACAATAATTTATATTTCTCGTCAATATATTTAGTATTATAACATAAAGTGTGTAGTTATGAAATGATTAAATTCATAGAAATTTCATTTCTTACTTTATTTAATCTGCTTGAACCACTACTTCATACGTTCCAATGGTTACTTCTCCAAATTTAACTTGAACGATCTTTACTCCAGCAGTTGTCATATCTGGGGCAGTTACTGTAAATTCACGATCAGTAAGTTCATAGACATTACCATCTGCACAACGTACGCTTACCTTTAAGGCCTCATAGCTAAATTCTTCTTCTGTATGGAAGGTCGTTTTAGCTTCTGTTGCATCAACTACAAGTTCTTCTGCAATTTCTTTAACTCTGCTATAACTCAAGTTCATACCACGGATATAGTATTGTCCTGAAGTAAACCATAGATAATAGGTTTGATCGGCCTCTAAATCAAAAGTTACAGTCTTCATATTTCCTGTACCGCTAAAATCATTAAATTTATCAAGATATGTATTAGGATCATCTGCATCAGGAGCTTCCAAAGAAGTAACTAAATAGACTGATCCACCTGCAGCTGCACCTACATAAAGAGTAAGCTTGCCATTCTTTAAAGGAGTTATTCTGATATATCTTCCTGTTCTTGTGTCACCTGTTCTAAATTGACCTGTGTATGTATGTCCATCAAATGTGTATTCTGTACTTGAATTTGCATACTGGAATGCCGCACCAGTTCCATCAAAATAGAATTCATTTATCGTTCCACTTCCACCAGCAGGGAAATTTCCTGAAGTTCCCCACTCAGTTAAACCAAAGGCACTTAATATATCTGTCAACTGAACATAGGTAGTTTCATCTTTTTCATACCAGTCTACCACAAGTACTTCTATTTCAATTTCGCATGTAAAAATATCCCAAGAGGCTTCTACACTTGTATCACCAGCAGCTAATACTGTTTTATTAAAGGTCACTTCTGATAAATCTTCAAGGAATACAGAGTCTCTACCATCATAAAGAACCTCTAATACAAGTCCTGTTGAATCAAATATCTCACCTGATTTATAGCTAGTCTTTGTAGGTGGTGTATGAACGCGAATACCCAATATCGGATTTTCTTTAATCACAACGTCTAAGGTTGTTTCAAAGTCATTCCATGAAACTACTATGACATCACCAACAGCTAGTTTTTCAGTCTTAGAAATAACAAAATCAGAAATAGGATATTTAATATTGTTTGCAACTGCCATAACCTCTAAGCCATCCACTTCAAGATTTTCTCCTGCAAAATATTCATTTTTGGTTGGCAGTGTTGTCACTTCAATTCCAGTTAATGCATGTACTGTAATATCGTAGGTCTTTTCTAGCATACCCTGATATCTAACTGTAATTGTCTTTACTCCAGCTGTTGTCATATCAGGAAACTCAACTTCAAATTGACTTGCCTTTAGGTCATAAATGTCATCATTCATTAATTTTACCTTAGCAAGAAGCCCATCTGCATTAAATGTCTGTCCAACAGCAAAATCCTTACAAACATTTGTAGTATCTAAAGCGAAATCAGAAACTTCATAATAGGTTGGGTTGTAGACTAGCGCAATTGCTCTAATAAATGCATTCGCAGTTGCAGTAATATAATAGGTTTCCCCTGCATAAACTGGAATACTATATTCACTTCCTGTATCTAGTGTGATAATCTGCTTTGCATCTTCTGGAAGTGTTGCCTCAGTATAATTATCAAAGATTAAAAGAGATGATTCTCCACTAGATGGTCTTGCAGCCCAGAAATTTAATCTTCCATCTTCAGTAGGGGTAACAACAATATATCTTCCATCTGGAGAAGACGCTCCTGCAAATTTAATTAAGCCCTCAAATGCATGATCAAAATAATAATAGTCATACTTTGATAAGCCTGTACCTACTCCCTCCCATTGCATTACTCGTCCTGGAGAAGCCACAATTTGTACATCTCCAAAGGTAGTTGTTGCCTCTATGCGATTATTATCTGGTGTAAGTCCTAATTGATTATATACGGCCTTAGCATCAATAAATGTACTTTCCTTAGCGTTAGGAATACCATAATGGGCAATCTTTGTTACTGTAATCGGAACTTCTACTTCAATCCCTGCATAGGTAACAATCGTAAAATTTGGAGCTTCAAATAACATTCCGCGATCATGCTTATAGTTGGAATCTACCAATTCAGATTTACCATTGTTATAGGAAACTTTTAAAACCAATCCAGAAGGATCAAAGGTTTCATAATTCTTATAAGAAGTCTTAGTAGGCATTGTTTCAATTTCTATTGTGACAATCTCCTTTGCAACAACAGTTAAAGATCCAAACACCTCTAAATCTCCATAAGAAACGCTAAACATTTCTAGACCCAAAGGCAATTCACCATTTGGCATAACCGTGTAATTGGTGATTTCCTCCTTTGTTCCATCACTTAAGGTTCCTTCTATAACCATACCTGTTTTATCAAAAATTTCTCCTTCAATGTAGGTTAGCTTTGTTGGTTGAGTTTTGATTTCAATGCTGACCACCTTTGCAGATTGAGAAACCTCAATCCATTTTGCATAAAGTGTAATGCCTTGTTCTAGTTCTTTTGCAAAATCAAACTCTGTACCAGAAGTACATTCTTCTGATGTATACCATCCAGCAAATGTATACCCATCACGTTTTGGATCATCAGGCTTAGAGACTTTACCTCCCTTTTCTATCTCTACTGATGCAATACTGCTTCCTCCTTTTGAATTAAAGATTACTTCAATTTTCTCTATTTCTTGGACTGGAGGTTTGTCTTCTTTTTTGTTATCACAGCTAGTAACTGTAAAGATACATAGAAGACTAAAAATTAGGAAAAGAATTTTTTTCATATGTAGCACCTCATCCTCTCTTTCGTTCACAATTGCGAACGACGTTTTTCTTTTCGTACATAGTATAACAGAAAACGTTTGCAAAGTAAAGAAATTTTCATAAAATTGTTGGTTTTTGCAAAAAAGAAAAGGATTACTTCATAAAGATAGCTGTTCCTTTAAACAAATTCTTTTTTTAGTTTACTCTTCTTAATTTCATTATAAGATGCGAAAAAAGCCTATGTGTTTATAAAACTCATAGACTTCTTTTTACATTTTTCATAAAATTAGAAAGCGAATACAAAAGGATTATATATAGTCCTTATTATTTTATTTTAGGATTTTTATTAGAAAGACGCACTCCAGCTAAATTCGCCTCTATTCTGGAAATTTCTTCATCAAGGCTTAGCATTTCTTCTTTTGTCCTTGTATTTAATAGTGTTTCTTTGATTCCTTTCCGACGATTGGAGGCACGTATTTTTTGATATTCCTTATCTTCTTCTAACTGTATAAGTCGTAAATCAATCATCTCTTTAGCTGTTTGGAAAGATATGTCATCAGTAATGGCTAATTCTGTTTCCTTGACTTTAATTTCTGCACCATCAGAATTCGCACTTTTTCTTAGTCTTCTTAGTCTTTCGTCCTCTAAACGGAATAGCGTAATGACCGTTCCATTTTTTATCATAAATTTGATAACAAATTTTGATGAAGTTCCAATGGATAGATGATATTTAGCAAGGGATTCCTTAGCACCACTTTTTAATATGGCATAAGCGCGCAAGCCATCACAATATTTCTTTTGAGATTTATTCAGTTCCATATATGCTTCTATAAAAGTAAGACGAGCCGGCTTTATAACATCTGTAAGAACATTATTTAATTCAAATGGCTGTTGAATTTCCCTAGACTGAAAAACAGGTACAGAAGCCTCTTTTTCCTCCCTCCTTGGCAATTCAAGTTTATGATTTCTTTCCTTGATTTCCTCTATTGGCGCTAAAGTTTTTGTTTGAGCATTGGGCATACTAGCATTTTGAGTTACGTAAATATTTGGTGTTTGTGATTGTGCATAACCAGGATACTGTTGTAAATTATGACCCAAATAGGATTGTTGATTGGAAGCTTTAATTTGTTGCTTCAACCGTTCATTTTCTAATTCCTGTTGTCTAATTTGCTCCTGCAAGAATTTAAGCGAAGAGGCTTCATAATCTCTTTGATGAAAATTCTGATTTGCATAAGATGGATAATATGTCTCATTACTCCTTCTTTGTTCTTCTTGTAGCATTCTATGTCTACGTTCAACTTCTTCTTGTAATATTCTAAGACGTAAAAGCTCTGACTCCTGCCGTCTAAATCGTTCTGACTCTTCTAAGCTTCTTCGTAATTCCTCATTTTCTGTACGGCATAGATTCTTCAAGCGTTTTTCTTCTAATTCGCGCTCCATTGCCCGCATACGCCTCTCATATTCATTTATTATATCTTGAGAATTCATTTTTCTTTCTCCTGTTTCTTATTTATGCCGTAGTTTTTTCAATCGTTTTACTTTTGCTCTTTTAGTTCTTCTTCTAAAAGATGCAAATTCTCACGCTGTAATTTAATAAGGGATGATAATGTTTTAAAATAATCAATATCACTTTTTGCAGGTTGTTTCTGATCAACATAAGCCTCAAGAAGATTTCCCTGAGATCTCAATCTTTTTTCTTCTAAGAGTTTTATCTCCTTTTTAACCTTTGCTATTTGTTTTTTAATATCTTTTTTTTCAGCCATTTTTCTTACCTCTTTGTTTCATTTTCCTTGTTGACAAATTCCATATATTCTGAAGAGGAATCTTCATTTACTTTTTTTTGCATTTGTTCTTGCAATAATTGATTTTCAATTTGTTTTTGTCTTAACTGCTCTTGTAAAAGACTGAGCTTTTCCTTTTCAAATTTTTCTGTATCTAGATAGTTTGGCATTTCTTTACCTAATAGATCTTGACGTCTTTGAACTTCTAGATTTTGCAATTCCTGCAAGTAACGCATTTCCTCTTCATGACGACGGAATCTAGCTTCTTCCTCAAGCTCTTTGCGGACACGCTGATTTTCCTCTTTAACCATAGTTACAACTTTCTGTTCTTGCATCTCACGTTCCATACTGCGTAATCTATCTTCATATTCTCGTAATCGATAGTATGATTCTGCTTCTTCAATATGCATTGGATTTACTGGTCTTGATACATATACTGGCTGTGCCTGAGTTTGAGAAGCCATTTCAGCTTTTGCTTTGGCAATTTCTGCCTCTGCCTTTATCTTAGCCATCTGAGCTTCTGTTTCAGCTTTGATTTTTGCTATCTCCGCCTCTGCATTAATTGTAGATGATGGAGTTACAGATTGTTGAACTGGCTGTGCCTGAGTTTGAGAGGCCATTTCTGCTTTCGCTTTGGCAATTTCTGCCTCAGCCTTT
>JAIEEQ010000040.1:22866-26556 GCA_029067355.1 Anaeroplasmataceae bacterium
CAGATTGTTGAACTGGCTGTGCCTGAGTTTGAGAGGCCATTTCTGCTTTCGCTTTGGCAATTTCTGCCTCAGCCTTTATCTTAGCTATCTCCGCATCCTTTTCTGCCTTAATTTTCGCTATCTCTGCTTCATTGTTTGTATTTGGAGTTACCAAGCCAGCAAGGGTTGCTCCAGTAGGCAAAATTGCACCTTGCATTGGCTGAACCATAGGCTGTTGCATATGAACTTGAATTTCTTCTTTTGTAGTCTTAACTGGTTCTTCATTTGGCTTTTCTTCTTCCTTCTCTTCTTTCTTTCTCCTCTTGGCTAACAATATGATAAGGAAAATCAAGAATAATAAAATGATTAATCCTATTAAGAACCATAGCCAATAAAGCATAATGAAATTCCATATGTTTTTGAAGAACTCCATAACTTTATTTGGTTCCTTATTTGTTGTAGGTACAGTAAATTCATGAGGCTGACTTAAGAGATTTGTTGTTTCATCATCCATAACAAAGTTCTTTGTGTCTACCAATATTGCCTCAACAGTATAGGTTTCACCTTCATAAAGGGAGGTAACCTCATTCCCATTTTTATCATAATACTTATAGGTAACTACATTCTCCAAACTTCCTTTGAAGCTACTACTAACCATCAAATCAAGAGTTCCATTTTCATTCCATGTTCCTTTTAATACGGCTGGAATAATTTCCCACTCTACACTAAGCATATCATCTTCTATGGTATAGGAAGTTGAAGCCCCCTCCATATCCTGTAAAGCTACCTCTGTCTGTGGTAATCCTGAGGTATCCCATTCATAACTATCAAAATCTTTTATGGTTAGAATTAGTCTATATTTTCCTACTTCCGTAGCCTGATTTCCAACATATTCAACAAGGTCTATATGAGCCCAGCCTGCCAAAACGTCAAGTAAAGCTCCTGTATAGGTCATAGGAGAAGCAATTTCTGGAAGTGGCAAAAGTGTTCGATTTCCACCATTTGCTGAAGGAATAACGTAGACTTCAAATGTTGTACTCTTTCCCTGATATCTTACTGTGATTGTTGATGTTGAATCTGGGATAAGCTTACCTGAAAGGGTATAATCCTCTGAAGTGATTTCTGTTTCATAAGCACTACCATCATTATTTGTTCCTGTAATAGTAAGCCAATCCTTTAATTTTCTAAGTGGAGTAGTCCCCTTGATTTCATTAAGACCTGGCTCAAAAAGAGCGGTTATGCTTTCCAAAACAACAGGCTTAACATTTACAGGAAATTTTGTCTTATATTCCTTACCTTCATGCCAGTATGTAACTATAATATTTGATACACCTTCTGGAAGAACTACATCCTCACCATTTTCTTCTGAGCCTTCAACACTAAGTTCATATGAAGTTCCTGGAATTGCTCCATGGCTTTTTCCATCATTATATACACCTTTAACCTCAAGCCATGCCTTTAAATCTTCAAGATTTGATGAGGTAAAAACATTTCCATCTTGAGAAAAGTCTGCCGTAATTTCTTCTAGCTTAGAGGCGACAACTCCATTTATAGTCACTCGACATGTCTTTTCGTCATCACCAGTACCATAGTGAATTGTCAGTGTGCTATCTCCTTCTGTTAGTGTTCCTGTAATGGTGTATCCATAAATATTTGGCACTGTATCCCCATTATTATAAACTCCTGAAACAGTAAGATACTCCTTTAAATCCTCTAAGTCAAAGGAATCATAGATGGTAACTCCCTCAGGAAGATTAATTGTTGCAGAAATGGATTGTATTTTTGCATCTATGGTAGCAAGCTCCATCATACCCGTAGTGGTTTTATAATTATTAGAATCAGGAGCAAAAGTATAACTATATTGTTGTATTCCTGAACGTAATTTTTGACCAGCATCCCAAGTGTAAGTACCTGGTGTACCACCCGCAGGAACATCAGCAACGATTTCAGGTAAATCTGCTCCTGCATATAGCTTTGCACTTGGATTTACCAGTGTAGGCTTAAGAACTGGCTCTGCTTGGTCAATAACATAGTTAAATTCACAGCTATCATAGGGTCTATAATCCTCATTATAATTTGGCTTTATTTCTAATACCAATTTATAGGTTCCTGCATTTACAGGAGCTACATCAGAGCCATTTTCATACTGTGGATCTCCAGCCAAATAATAGGTATATCTGAAATCAATATCCTGAGATATAATCAGCTGTTGTCCAGTAGTTGTTGTAGCACTTACTACGGCAGGATGTGAATTGCCATCATATACTTCTCCTGAGTTTTGTAAAGTTATAACTACAATTTCTCTATTATCCCTTGTAGAAAAGGCACAGAAGGTATCTCCTTCAAGCTTATAATTATAGCCAGCAGTTTCAAATTTCAAATCAACGATTGCATAGTAATCTTTTCCCTCTTCTATATTCGCAAGCTCTATGGGCTGTGCTCCAGGTAAAATGCTTCCCGTTCCAGGATCAAAATCAGAAAATTTGTAATATTTTACATCATTTAAAAGATTCTGCATATCTAAAGTTACATTAGGAGTAGGTAGCATAAAAAAGAAATTATCTGCTCCACTTTCCCCATTATCATATCTTTGAGTTGCCCAGCTCATTTGTAAGGGCTTAGGTGTAATCTCAACAGATAAATCGTAATCTCCTGTACTTCCATCCGACCACCAAAGCTCACTGGCTGGTAAAGAAAAGGTTAAATGATATGTTCCTGTTTCCTTCACTCGTAAGGCGCCATTTATAATATGACTATTTCCAACCTGAGTTGTAGGATCCTGAGGGTCTACTGAAAATAAAGTTTCAGTATTTCCACCAACACTAAACTCCACTTTAGTTAAGCAGTTAACATCAATATTATCTAGGACGAAATCCTGTAATTCGCCATTATATACTTTAGATGAAGTTTGTGCAGTTGGCTTTGTTGGTCCAACAAAGCCTTCAAATGTAACTGTACTTGACATTGTTACAGTATCCGTATGACGATAATAATATGATGAACCATAGTCATCTGACGTATTCAATCCAAAATACTCTGTAAATGTTTTATCAGTAGTCGTATTATTTTCATACGTTTTTGTTATTTGACGTGTTGCAGAGTTAGTACCTCTACGATATACATTTAATAAATAAGCTGATACCCCAGACGGATAAGTTCCTGCATTATTCCACTTAAAAGTAATGGATGAAGATAGATCTGTATCCCCCATATGATAAAAGACCATCCATCCATATCCACTTCCATTACCACTACACAGCTGATTCATATACATAGCAGCATTATAGACTACTGTATATTTAGTTTTTGCAGGTATAGTGATTTCTGATTTGAAGCCAACATAATTACAAACCATTAGTCTTGTTGATGCTTTTACTTTTGATCCAAGCGCTGTCGCAGTTGATGAATCAAAATTTGCTTGGCCGTAGTCTGTATTAATTGTGCTTGACATTCCACTTAAAGAATAATCATTACTATCTGCCCCAGCGATTCTTTGATAATTACCAGTTCCAGACCATGAAACAGTTGGTGTTGCTGGAGGTGTAGCTAGGGGTGTAGCCGTACTAGCTGAGACCCTTGATGGATTGGAAATAAACAATATGGATACTATGATAATCAAAGCCAATGTCCATATTTCAATCAGTTTTATTTTAAGGTTTCTCATAATATAATTACCACCTTTTTTTCTATATTTTTTCCTCTTTCTACATA